>UQXM01000039.1 GCA_900545035.1 uncultured Fusobacterium sp.
AATTTTCCTATTTTTAATCTTTTTTCTCTTGCGTAACTTTGAAATAATCTGTTAAGCTTTCTTATCATTTTACTTTTCTCCTGAACTTTATTCTCTTAATATTATATCAAATAATATATTTTTTTACAGTATTAATATATTATTTTTTGTATTTTTTTATACAAAAAAAGAATGGCATAACCATTCTTTACTGTATTTCTTTGTTAATCTACATCTTTAAAAAGAGGAATACATCCTTCCAAATACCTTTTTCTGTCTTGTTCCATATAATCCTTAAAAGATACAAAATTAAATCTTTCATAAATATTTAAAGGCTTATTTGAATCTTTTGAATTTGGAACAGAATATAAAACAACACTTCTAAATCCTATGCTTTCTCTTAGATTTAATATAAATTCCATTATTTTTTCAAATAAAATATCACTTAAAAAATATTCTTCTTTCTCTTTTTCAGATATTTCATCATAAAACATGTGCTGAAAAGGTTTATTTACAGCAAAAAAATCTATTTCGACAGCTGATATATTAAACCTATTTTTCTTTTCTCTCAATGTATTTACTTCAGACATATTGAATGATATTCCGGAAGCACTTAAAGAGAAAAAACCTAACAGCAAATTACTAGACTTTTCTAATATTAAATGTGTCGTAGATTCTCTGCTATAAATAGCTTTTTTCTTTAAAAATTCATCTATATAATCATTTCCGCAAACAAAATCTTTTATTAAATAAACATTATCATCATATAATTTTTGAATAATTATATTTTCTTCATTTATTTCTGATGCATATTTATACACTTTGTTTTCTCCGCTCTCTCCATTAATTTTTTTCTATATTCTTTAGATTTATTAATGGCATCTTGTAAAGAGCCTGTTTTTACATTTAAAAATTTTTCTGCTTTATCTGTCGCAACAACAAATGCTAATTTAGGTTTTCTTTGATTAGTTATCATGATGCCACCTCCATTTTTATTATTTCTTTTTATATATTATACCTTTTTTATTCTCAAAAATAAAGCCAAAAAATTTAAAACTGTGTTATAATTAAAATATAATTTTTTATTCTTTATTCAATTTAAGGAGCAGATATGAAAAAAGTAAAATTTATTTATAATCCTTTTTCGGGAGAGCGTGAAATTTTAAAATATCTTGACTATATCATCAATGCATATCAAAAATACGGATATACAATCGTTCCTTTCCGTATCAGCTACAATACCAAGCTTACAGATGCTTTCAAAGATATTGACAATACATACAACCATATTCTTGTTTCCGGAGGAGATGGAACAGTAAACCAAATTGTGAATATTATAAAAGAAAAAAATCTTGATATTCCTCTTGCTGTGCTTCCTGCAGGGACAGCCAACGATTTTGCTCATGTTATCGGAATGCCCCACAGCATAAGAAAATCCATTGATCAGATTTTAAACAGTACGCCAAAAATGGTTGATCTTGGAAAAGCCAATGATAAATATTTTATAAATATTTTCAGCTGCGGACTTTTCACTGATGTTTCACAAAAAACTCCTACAAGTCACAAAAATATGTTCGGTAAACTGGCGTATTATTTTACAGGCTTAAAAGAACTTCCTAATTTTAAAAAGCTGAATATCTCTGTTGAATCAGAACACGGTTCATTCAAAGGTTCTTCCATATTGTTTTTTGTTTTTAACGGAAGAACAGCAGGAGGATTTGAAATTGCTCACGATTCTCTTGTAGATGACGGTATGCTTGATATAATCATTGTGGACGGAGAAAATATTTTGGAAAAGCTAACTTTCCTTTCACAATTTATTTTAAGAAAAAATCTCACTTATCCAAAAGGGATTATCCATTTTAAAACCGATAAACTAAAAATAGAAGTTGAAAATAATTATACTACAGATATTGACGGAGAACCCGGACCGACCGCTCCTCTTGAAATAAAATGCGAAAAATCTTCTTTAAAAGTATTGGGATATTTATAGAGTTACAAAAAGGGAACGGATTTTTATGTCCATTCCCTTTTAAAATTATCTTTATATTTCTGAAAAGCTGTATATTCTTTTAAAAGGTGCATACTCTCCATATACAGATTTTACTGTTTCATAATCTTTTCCACCCAATATTCCGATTTGTATTTTTTCATTTCCTCTGTTTTCTCTTAAATACTTAACTGCTTCGGACATTGTAGTTTCCAACATTTTAGTTCCGCTTATTCCAACTTCTCTTATAAATAAATATGTTTTATGCATCATTACCTCCATCTTTATTTAAAATTCCATACAAATAATTTATATAGTCTATCTCTAATTCATCGGGAGCTTTTGGTATATTATCCAGCCATTTTCTTAATTTTTTTGAATATTCCCAAGAATTTACACTATTCTTACTTTTATATATTACTTCATGCGTATAAAAGTGCAACACAGCATCTTTTCTAGTCCAAAATTGAAATTCCACAGGAAAACAATTTCTGTTATACCTAAAATATACATGAATACCTCTGTATCCATCATCTTTTGTTTTTTCTCTTTCATAAAAGTTTATTACAAGACACTCTTTGTCTTCTGAAAACATTTTTAATTTTTCAATAAGCTCATCTTCACTGCAATTAATTATAAATCTTACTCCCAGCATATCATTGCATGCTTTGTAAAATTTTCTTCCAAAAGATAAATTTTTCTCCCATTTCATTTTAAAAGAAACTTCTGTTTTCAGCCTATATGTTATTGATACATTTACACTTGTATTTTCATTTAAATAATTTAACAGCTCTGTCAGACAATCGGAAATATTATCAAAAAAATCTAATCCATATTCATATACTTCATTGCATTTATAATATCTTAAAGTTTTCTTATTTATATTAGGAAAATCTATTGGAAAAGAAAAAGAATTTTGTAAATTCTTTATTATATTTTTAAGCTGTCTCCCTTTATCTGAAATAATCTTTTCCATTCCTGCTCCTTAAAATTTACTTTACTGTATTATATTAATTATACCTTTTTTTCTGTTAAAAATAAAGTATTTTAAAAAGGGAACGGATTTTTATGTCCATTCCCTTTTATGTTTTATAAATTTTATTGATTTTGAAGTTCTTTTATATTTTCAGACAGTTTATCAAATTTATCTTGATATTCCTTTTGAATTCTTCTGTCTCTTTCCAAAATATGAGCAGGAGCTTTTGAAGTAAATTTCTCATTAGAAAGTTTTGCATTCATTTTTTCCAATTCAACAGCTACTTTATCAAGCTGAGCTTGTAGTTTTTTAACTTCCGCTTCTATATCAAGAAGTCCTGTAAGAATCATATATACTTCTGAATTTCCTGTAACTCTGAATCCGCTCTGAGCAGGTTTTTCCATATCTTTTCCATATTCAACAGACTCTAAGTTTCCAAGTTTTGTAATAAAGAAATAGTTTTCTTTTATTGTATTAAGTTCGCTTTCGTCAGCAGATTTTACCACAACTTTTGCAGGTTTTGCAGGAGAAATTCCGGCTTCTGCTCTGATATTTCTAAGTGATGAAATAAGTTCTTTTATATATTCAAAAGATTTTTCCACATTTTTATCTATCAATCTTTCATCAGCCACAGGATACTCTCTCAGCATAATTGTATCTCCGTCTGTTTTGATTGTCTGCCAGATTTCTTCTGTAATATAAGGCATAAATGGATGAAGCAATCTCATTCCTGCTTCAAGAACTGTCCACAATACATATTGTGCTGTCAGTTTTGAATCTGCATCTTCAGAGTTGTACAATCTTATTTTTGCCATTTCTACATACCAGTCGCAGAAATCTCCTCTTAAAAATTCGTATACAGCTTTTGCCGCTTCATCAAGCAGGAATTTATCAAGTTTGTCTGCAACAACTTCTGCTGTTTCATTCAGTCTTGAGAATATCCATTTGTCAACAAGTTCATATTTTAATCTGCTCTTATCAACATTTGCAGGATTAAATCCTTCAAGGTTCATAATAACGAACCTTGAACCGTTCCACATTTTATTTGCAAAGTTTCTTCCCATTTCAATAAGTTTTTCAGAGAAATGAACATCTTGCCCTTGAGAAGTATTATATATCATTGCAAATCTTATTGCATCTGCTCCGTATTTATCAATAAGGTCTAACGGATTAGGAGAATTTCCCAATGATTTAGACATTTTTCTTCCTATTTCATCTCTTACAATTCCGTGGAAGAATACATTTTTAAATGGAATTTCGTCCATTTCATAAAGTCCGAACATAATCATTCTTGCTACCCAGAAGAAGATTATATCAGCACCTGTTACAAGTGTTGATGTAGGATAGAATGTTTCAAGAGATTTTGTTTTTTCAGGCCAACCAAGAGTTGAGAAAGGCCAAAGTGCTGATGAGAACCATGTATCAAGCACATCTTCTTCTTGAACAAGCTCCACTTTTTTACCATAGTGAGCTTCTGCCTGTTTCATTGCTTCCTCTTCACTTATTGCCACAAACATTTTCTGATCAGGTCCATACCATGCAGGTATTCTGTGTCCCCACCATAATTGTCTTGAGATACACCAATCTCTGATATTTTCAAGCCAGTTGTAATAGATTTTTTCCATTCTCTTAGGCATGATTTTTATTTCACCATTTCTTACAACTTCAAGAGCTCTTTTTGCAAGAGGCTCCATTTTTACAAACCATTGTTTTGAAACTCTTGGCTCGATTATAGTTCCACATCTGTAACAAGTTCCAACATTATGAGCATGAGGCTCTATTTTTACAAGATATCCTTCAGCTTTTAAATCCTCAACAATTTTTTCTCTTGCTTCAAATCTGTCAAGTCCGGCATATTTTGGATAATCCTCAACAATTTTTCCGTCTGCTGTCATCATATTTATGATTGGAAGATTATATTTATTTCCAATATTAAAATCGTTAGGGTCATGAGCAGGAGTTATTTTTAATGCTCCTGTTCCGAATTCCATATCAACATATTCGTCAGCAATAATATCTATCTCTCTTCCCACTAATGGAAGAATTGCTTTTTTTCCTACAAACTCTGTATATCTTTCATCATTGGGATTTACAGCTATAGCCACATCGGCTAACATTGTTTCAGGTCTTGTTGTTGCTATTATTAAATATTTGTCAGTCCCTTTTACCGGATATTTAATATGCCAGAAATTTCCCGGTTTTTCCACATGGTCTACTTCGTCATCAGCAAGAGCTGTTCCACATCTCGGACACCAGTTTACCATGTATTCTCCTTGATAAATCAGTCCGTCATTGTACAAATCAACGAATATATGTCTTACTGCTTCTGAAAGTCCTTCGTCCATTGTAAATCTTTCTCTGTCCCAGTCAAGTGAAGCACCAAGTTTTCTAAGCTGGTTAGTGATTATTCCTCCATGCTCCTCTTTCCAAGCCCAAGTTCTTTTTAAAAACTCTTCTCTTCCCAAGTCCTCTTTTGTAAGTCCCTCTTCAGCAAGTTTTCTTTCCACTTTATTTTGTGTGGCAATACCTGCGTGGTCACATCCTGGAAGCCACAGAGTATTTTTTCCTGTCATTCTGTTATATCTTACAAGAGTATCTTGAATAGAGTTATTTAACACATGCCCCATATGAAGTATTCCTGTAACATTTGGAGGCGGAATAACTATTGAATAATTCTCCTTACCATCATCTAAAGTTGCTGCAAAATACTTAGAATCTTCCCAGTACTTATACCATTTTTTTTCAATTTCACTGGGAGAATAAACTTTTTCCAATTCTTTCATTAATTTCCCTCCTGCTCTGTTTTTCCTTCATTTAACACTTCTTCAATATAGTTTAAAATTTCATCTCTTCCTGTGTCCTTTAATGAAGAGTGAAAAAACACATCTTCATTATGGAACTCAAGTTTTGTTCTTATTGCTTTCAAGCACTTAAATTTTTCATTGTTTGACACCTTATCCATTTTTGTAAAAATAATTTTAAACGGAATATTAAAGTGGTCAAGCCAGTGAAGCATATCCATATCCTCTGCTGTTGGAATTCTTCTTATGTCAAGAAGCACAAATACAAGTTTTTTTCTGTTGCTTGCCAGATATCTTTCCATAGTCTGTCCCCATTCAGCCTTCATAGCTTTTGGCACTTTTGCAAATCCATATCCCGGAAGGTCAACCAAGAAAAACTCATTATTTATTATAAAATAGTTAATAAGCTGTGTTCTTCCCGGAGTTTTGCTTATTCTGGCAAGTTTTCCTCTTCTTGTTATGCTGTTTATCAGTGAAGATTTCCCTACATTTGATCTTCCTACAAAAGCAAACTCTATATTTGAAAGTTCCTCTGGATAATCTTTCTCATATACAGCAGATTTCACAAAGTCTGCTTGTTTTATTATCATATAATTTCTCCTGTGTTTATTTTCTATTTTTTGAAAACCAGATTTTCTACTTCATCATAAGATTTTACAAAATCTATTTTCATATCTTTTGCCACTTCATGAGGAATGTCTGTAATATCAGGTCTGTTATCTTCAGGAAGTATTACTTCTCTTATTCCTGCTCTGTGAGCTCCGATTACTTTCTCTTTTACTCCTCCTATTGCAAGAACTTCACCTGTTATTGTGATTTCACCTGTCATGGCAATATCTTGTCTTATCTCTCTTCCTGTCAGCACTGAAAGAATTGCGGTTGTAATTGTTATACCTGCTGAAGGTCCGTCTTTCGGTGTTGCTCCCTCAGGGAAGTGAAGATGTATATTTTTATTTTCCATAAACTCTTTTGCATTTATTTTATATCTGTCAAAGTTTGATTTGATATAAGTGAATGCAACTTCTGCTGACTCTTTCATTACATTTCCAAGAGTTCCTGTCAAATTAAGAGTTCCTTTTCCCGGAATAAGCACTCCCTGAACTTCAAGAGTAACTCCTCCCACAGCAGTCCATGCAAGTCCGTTTACAATTCCTACTTTGTAAGTTTTTTCTTTCAGTTTTTCAGGTCTGAATTTAGCTTTTCCAAGATATTTTTCAAGATTGTTTACATTTACTGTAACTTTCTCCAAGTTTTCTTTTACAACTTTTCTGGCAAGTTTTCTGAACAGATTATTGATTTCTCTTTTCAGATTTCTTACTCCGGCTTCTCTTGTATATTCATTTATAATTTTTAAAATTACATTATCAGAAAGTGTTATTTTTATCTTATTCAATCCATTTTCTTCCTGAAGCTGTTTTACAAGATACTGTTTTGCAATATGAAGTTTTTCATATTCAGTGTAAGAAGACAATGTGATTATTTCCATTCTGTCAATCAAAGGTTCAGGAATATTTCTCAAATCATTTGCTGTTGCAAGGAAAAATACTTCTGATAAATCAAACGGAGTATCAATATAATGGTCTTCAAAATGAATGTTTTGCTCAGGGTCCAAAACTTCAAGCATTGCTGAAGCAGGATCTCCTTTGAAATCACTTGACATCTTATCAAGCTCGTCCAGAAGTATAAGAGGATTTTTTACTCCTGCAAGTTTCATTGCCTTCATTATTCTTCCCGGCATAGAACCAATATATGTTCTTCTGTGCCCTCTTATTTCTGCTTCATCTCTAACTCCTCCAAGAGAAACTCTTACAAATTTTCTTCCCAGAGAATCTGCCACTGATTTGGCAAGAGATGTTTTTCCGACACCCGGAGGTCCTACAAGACAGATAATAGTTCCTTTCATTTTCGGATTAAGTTTTTTTACTGCAAGATAATCCAATATTCTGTCTTTTACTTCTTTTAATCCGTAATGATCTCTGTCAAGAACAGAAGCAGCCCTTTCTATATTAAGATCATCTTTTGTTGTTTTCTTCCATGGCAGTTCAAGAAGTGTTTCTATATAGTTTCTTGACACAGAAGCTTCTGCTGAAAACGGAGGCATTTTGCTCATTTTTTTCAGTTCTTCATCCACTTTCTTTTTTACTTCTGACGGAAGTTTTGCTTTTTCTATTCTTTCTGCCAAATCTGAATCTTCATCCTCAGGAGTGTAATCCTGAATTTCTTCTTTTAAAGCATTTATTTTTTCTTTTAAATAGTATGCTCTTTGAGCATCATTCATTTTATTTTTTACTTTATCTTCTACTTTTTTCTCAATTTCATGCAGTTCAAGTTCTCTCGAAAGAATTTCGACCAACGCAAGTCCTCTTTCTTCCACATCACTCTTTTCAAGAACAAGCTGTTTCTCATCTGTTTCAAGGAACATATTGTCAGCCATAAGGTCTAATCCTCCGCTGAGATCTTTTGTTGATTTCAAAGTAACAAAAACTTCAGGAAGCACCTTTGCTGCAAATTTTGTATACTGCTCATAATATTCCAAAGCTTTTCTGTATATTGCGTGAGTTTCTTTTTTATCTCCGTTTGTAGGTTCAACAACAGTATACCCTGCTGTGTATCCTCCTTCTTTTTCCTCTCTCGGATTTTCAATTATTACTCTTGCTTTTCCTTCAACCATAAGTTTTACAGTTTTGTTCGGCATTTTTGTTGCCTGAAGAACATGCACCAACATTCCTGCTGTGTAAACATCTTCAGGAAGTTTTGGGTCTTCTTTTAATGTGTCTTTCTGCATAGCAAAAAGCATTTTGTTCTGCTCTCCGCTTATAATCTTTTCAAGACTTTTTATACTTTTCTCTCTGCCAACATATACGGGAAAAACTATTCCCGGATATATAACCAAATCTCTTGTAGGCAGAAATGATAATCTGTTTTCCATAAGCTGTTAATCCTCCCTTTTGATAATCTGAACTTTTTTATAATCATCAAGTCCATCTATATCAACTATCACTTTTTCTACATCTTTCTGTGAAGGAACTTCGTACATCAGCTCAAGCATAGTATTTTCAAGAATTGCTCTCAATCCTCTCGCTCCTATTTTTCTTGCCATTGCTCTTTTTGCAACTTCTCTCAAAGCTCTCTCTGTTATTTCAAGAGTTATTCCTTCCATTTCAAAAAATTTCTGATATTGTTTTACTATTGCATTTTTGGGCTCAACAAGTATTCTTAAAAGAGCCTCTTCATCCAAGCTGTCAAGAGTTGTTACCAAAGGAAGTCTTCCCACAAGTTCCGGAATTATTCCCTGTTTTATAAGGTCTTCAGGAGTAACTTTTCTAAGCACCTCTCCCTCTTCTCCTCTTTTAACTCTGCTTGTATCAGCTCCGAATCCTAAACTTTTCTGCTGAGTTCTTTTTGATATAACTTTTTCAAGTCCTTCAAAAGCTCCTCCAACTATGAAAAGAATATTTTTTGTGTCTATTTCAATAAGTTCCTGATTAGGATGCTTTCTTCCTCCTTGAGGAGGCACTTGAGATTTTGTTCCTTCTATTATTTTAAGAAGAGCCTGTTGTACTCCCTCTCCGGAAACATCTCTTGTGATTGACATATTTTCAGATTTTCTTGCTATTTTATCAATCTCGTCTATGTATACAATTCCTTTTTCGGCTGCTTCAACATTATAGTTTGCTGATTGAAGAAGTCTTACAAGTACATTCTCCACATCATCTCCCACATATCCGGCCTCTGTAAGAGTTGTAGCATCAGCTATTGCAAAAGGTATATTTAAAATTTTTGCAAGTGTCTGTGCCATAAGTGTTTTTCCTGAACCTGTAGGTCCTATCACAAGTACATTTGATTTTTGTACTTCAACATTGCTGTCCAGCTGGTCTGCCAGTTTTATTCTTTTATAATGGTTATAGACTGAAACAGCCAAAACTTTTTTACTCTCTTCCTGTCCGATTACATATTCATCCAGTTTTTCTTTTATCTCTTTCGGTGTAAGCAGTTCCGTATTTTCTACACTTTCTATCTGCTCTTTAGGCAAAACTTCCTCTCCAAGAGAGTAGTCAAGCATTTCATAACAAGCTTCTATACAATCTTCACAGATAAAAGCTCCGTTAATACCGGAAAATAATTTTCCAACCTCATCTTGTCCTCTTCCGCAGAAAGAGCATACCGGTTTATCCATAATTCTATCCCCTCTCTGTTATCTTTTAATAACTTTATCTATTATTCCATATTCCACAGCTTCCTGAGCAGACATAAAATTATCTCTGTCAGTATCTCTGTAAATCTCCTCAACTGATTTTCCACAGTTTTCTGCCAAGATTTCACTCAAAGTTTTTTTAAGTCTTAAAATTTCTTTTGCGTGTATCTCAATATCCACAGCCTGTCCTTGAGTTCCTCCAAGAGGCTGGTGTATCATTATTCTTGAATTTTCAAGAGAAAATCTTTTTCCTTTTGCTCCTGCTGAAAGAAGAAAAGCCCCCATACTTGCAGCTTGTCCCACACAAATTGTCTGAACATCCGGCTTTATATAATTCATTGTATCATATATTGCCATTCCCGCAGTAACAACTCCTCCGGGACTGTTTATATACATTGTAATATCTTTTTCAGGATCTTCCGCTTCCAAAAACAGAAGCTGTGCAACAACTGCATTTGCTACATTGTCATTTATTTCTGTTCCCAGAAAAATTATTCTGTCTTTTAAAAGTCTTGAATATATATCATATGATCTTTCACCATAACTTGTATTTTCTATTACTATTGGATTGTACATATTCCATCTCCTCCTTAAATAAAAAATAAAACCTTTTTAATATTTTTATATAAACTCTTTAAAAATTTTTTATTTTTTATTTAAAGGGATATTGGGTAAAATTACCCAATATCCGAATAATTTTTTAAAATTTATTATTTTGCGTTTGCTTCAATAAACTCGATAGCTTTGCTCATTAATAAATCCATTTTTAAGCTGTTTAAAAATTCATTGTATCTCTTAGTTTTGTCTAACTCTTCTTTTAAAGTTTCCGGAGTCATTCCGTACATTTTAGCAACATCTTCTGTTTTAGCTTTTATTTCTTCTTCAGAAACTTCTAATTTTTCATCTGCTGCTATTTTGTCAAGGATAAGATCTAATTTAACTTTGTTTTCAGACATTGGAGCAAGCTGAGCAAATACAGTATCCATTGTCATTCCTGTCATTTTGAAGTATTGCTCTAAATTCATTCCTTGCATAGAAAGCTGCTGCTCAAGTTCAGCAAGTCTTCCTTCAACTTCTCTTATGATTAAGCTTTGAGGAATTTCAACAACAGAAGCGTCAGCTATTTTTCTTAACATTTTTCCTCTGTTTTCATGTTTAGCGTTTTCTTCTCCTCTTTTTGCAACTTCTTCTCTTTTTTTGTTTTTCATATCTTCAACAGATTCAAATCCGTTTGCTTTTGCAAATTCGTCATTTAATTCAGGTTTGTTTTCAACTTTGATTGAGTTGATTTTTACTTTAAAGACTGCTGGTTTTCCTGCTAAGTTAGCTGCATGGTATTCAGCAGGGAAAGTTACATTTACTTCTCCCTCTTGTCCTACTGTGTATCCTACTAATTGGTCTTCAAAAGTATCGATGAACATTTTGCTTCCAAGTTTTAATTGATGAGAATCAGCTTTTCCTCCTTCGAAAGCAACACCGTCTACAAATCCTTCAAATGCTAAATCAACTGTATCTCCCATTTGAGCTTTGTATCCTTCTTCAGCATCTTTTAATTCGGCTTTAGCATTTAACATTCTTTCGATTTCTTCATTTAATTTATCTTCTGTCATTTCGAAAACAGTTTTTTCGATTTCTACACCTTTATATTCCCCTAAAGTTACTTCAGGAAAAACATCTACTGTGAAAGTAACAGCAAATCCCTCTTCTTCTTTAGCAGTTACATTGTATACTGGGCTTACAGGTTTTAATTCTTCAGCTTTTATTACTTCTGGATAATATTGTTTTAAAACTCTGTCTGTAAGTTCTTCTTTAATTCCGTCAGCATATTTTGCTTCGATTTGGTCTAAAGGAGCATGTCCTTTTCTGAATCCTGGAATTTCTGCAGTTTTTTGTGCATTAGAAAGAATTTCCTTTTTTAATGGTGCAGTTTCCTCTTTTGTTAATGAAATAACAATTTCCACTGCAGATTTTTCTAGTTTTTTAATTTCGTGTTTCATTTTTTCCTCCTTAGGTTTTTATATAAAACTTTTTTATTTTATACTTTTTATTCTGATATTATATTTCTCTCTGCCTTTTACGGTTATTTTTTCAGGATAATATATTATATCAAATTTTTCTTTTGTATTTCTGTGTTCTATTTCGTTAGACAAATTAAAAGCAATAAACGGATATTCTTTTTTGTTTTTTTGAATTATTCCGTTAAAGTGTCTTCCTTCCACACCAAATTTTTCTATATTTCTTATATATACTCCTCTGTCCATAAAAAGAGGCTGCTGATTTTCAAGTCCGTATGGAGAAAGGAGTTTTATATCTTCCAAAAGCTCCTCATCAATTTTATCTATGGGAAGCTCCAAATCTATATCAAGAACCTCTTCCTCTCTTATAGTTTTCAGCTTGTCTATCTCTTTGGAAAATATCTCTTCTATTTCAGAAAGCCTGTCAAGTTCTGCTATAAATCCTGCAGCCAAATCATGCCCTCCGAAACGAATAAGTTTATCTTCCATATTTTTAAATATATTGAAAATATTTATGCCATTGCTGCTTCTACAAGATGCTTTTCCTACTCCGTTTTTTATTGCAACCAATATTACAGGAACACCGAATTTTATACTAAGTCTGGATGATACCACACCTATTACTCCCGGATGCCAGTTTTTTGAAGTTAGAAAAATATATGAAAAATCTTTTTGATATCTGCCTTTTTGAAGCATTTCCAAAGCTTCATCATATATCTTTTTCTCCAGTCTTCTTCTTATTTTATTGGTTTTTTTAGACCCATATCCTACAATAACTACAAATAGAACAACCATAGCTCCTAAAACCATCCCTTTATATTTTAGTGATAGTACTAAAACTTTAGAGTAATACTTCTTTATAGTTTTTAAAATTTTTCCCTCTTCATGAACTGTAGTTTTAGATTTTAAAATTCTACTACATATCATAGGAACAAATGTTATTGCTATTATTAAAGATGCTAATAAAGAGAACGTTATTGAAAAAGCCATATCTTTATACATCTCTTTTGCTCTTCCCTCTCTTATAACTATGGGAATAAACACAGCTATCGTTGTTGCTGTTGAAGCTATTATTGGGATAATAACTTCTGAAGCTCCATTTTCCGATGCTTCCATTCTATCTTGTCCTAAC
>UQXM01000040.1 GCA_900545035.1 uncultured Fusobacterium sp.
GTTTCGTTATATTATAATTTACAAGGGACAAATATTTTAAAATAAAGGAGGAAGATTAAAATGTCTTTTTTCAAAGAATTTAAAGATTTTGCTGTACGCGGAAATGTTATGGACATGGCAGTTGGGGTTATTATAGGGGGAGCTTTCGGAAAAATTGTTACAAGTTTGGTTAATGATATTATCATGCCTGTAATTGGATTTTTTACAGGAAGAATAAATGTATCACAATTATCAGCTGTAATTCCGTCAGGAAAAGAAGGAGCGGAGCCGATTGTAATAAAATACGGAGTTTTTCTTCAAACAACTTTAGATTTTATCATAATGGTATTTTGTATTTTTGTTATGGTAAAACTTATGAATAAACTAAAACATGCTAAAGAAGAAGCTCCAAAAGAACCTCCTGCACCATCAAAAGAAGAAGTTCTTCTTACAGAAATCCGTGATATTTTAAAAAACAAATAAATATATTAAAATTAAAGGCTGGAATAAATTTTAAACCAGCCTTTTTACATCTTAAAAATATTCTTTTAAAAAGTGAACTATTCCGTCCTCGTCATTTGTAAGAGTAGTATAGTTTAATCTTTTTTTGAAATCTCTATCAGCATTTCCCATAGCCACTCCGTATTTTACAGCTTTAAGCATTTCCATATCATTTTCTGCATCTCCGAAAGCAGCACATTCATCAGTTGTTATTCCAAAATGGTCTAAAATCCATTTTAGAGTAATCCCCTTATTTACATCTTTATTCATAGCTTCCAAGAATGTATCACTGGAAAAGGCGATATGAATTTCGTTTCCTATTCTTTTTTGTATCTCTTCCTGAATTTTTAAAAGTTTCTCATGTTCTCCGATAAAAACAACTTTCGGCATAAGGTAAGATTCAAAAGAGTCGTGAGATTTTTCCACAGGAGTAATTCCACATTTTTCAGAATAAAATTTTGTTTCATAACTTTCAGGGTCATCAACATACCAAATATTATCCTGATAAAGATTTATATGCACTCTATTTTCATCAGCAATTTTGATAAGTTCTTTTACATGGTTTTCTGCCAAAGGTTTTTCAAACAAAACTGATTTGTCTTTATAATTCACAACTTTTGCTCCGTTGTAGCATAGTACAAGTCCATTATCCAAGCCTAAAAGATTTGCTGTTTTTTCTGTTCCTCCAAAAGAACGGCCTGTTGCAATTATTACTTTCACACCTTTTTTTTCTATATCCAACAGAAACTGTTTTGTTGTTTCTGAAGGTTTATGATCACTGCAAAGAAGTGTTCCGTCCATATCAAGTGCCACTGCTTTTATTTTCAAAATTGTACCTCCTAAAAATTAATTTCTAAATGATATTATACAGCATAGATAAATATTTTGCTATAACATCTCAATATTTCTATTTAATTATAGGATTTTCTCGCTTCTTTTGGTATAATAATGTTTGGAGGTATATATGGAACTGGAAAAAAATGAAGTAATAAACAACCTTTTAAATAAAAATCTTAAAATCATACAGAGAACAGATTTTTTTAACTTTTCACTGGACTCTCTTCTTGTGGCAAATTTTATTTCATTGGGAAGAGGGGTAAATAAAATTGTTGATTTGGGAACGGGAAATGGGGCTATCCCTCTTTTTCTTTCAGAGAGAACAAAGGCGAAGATAACAGGGATAGAGATACAGAAAGTTTCAGCAAATTTGGCTGAAAGAAATATAGAGCTTAATAATCTTTCTGACAGAATAAAAATTATAAATGATGACATGAAGAACTGGAAAAAATATTTTGTTTCAGGTTCACAGGACGCAGTTATTTCAAATCCTCCTTTTTTCAAATTTCATGGGAATGAGGAGCTTTTAAATAACCTTGACCAACTTACACTGGCAAGACATGAAATTTCAATTACTCTTGAAGAAATAATTCAGACAGCTTCTGCTCTTTTGAAAGATAAAGGATATTTTGCAATGGTACATCGTCCGGACAGATTTCTTGAGATACTTGATGTGATGAGAAAATATGGAATTACACCTAAAAAAGTGAGATTTTGCCATTCTAAGATAGATAAACAGGCAAAAATTTTGCTCGTTGAGGGACTGAAATTTGGAGCAGAGGGGCTTACTGTTCTTCCTCCTCTTATTTCTCACGACGATGACGGAAAATATTCTAAAGAGGTACTGGCTCTTTTTGATTAAAATTAAGAAACAGATAAAATATATTTGAGGAGAGTAGAGATGAAAGAATTTTTATATGTAATTTTGCTTAATACAGCAGTTTTTATGGTTTCTTTTTTCAGCTTGAAACTATATGATAAAAGAACAGGAAAAGATAGTGTGGGAGGTTTGAAAATAACTTATATCATATCTCTTGCAGCTTCAGCTTATATTACTCACAGCGGACTTACTGCAAACGGAATGGCAAGAGATTATAAGACTGTACTTTTTACAATTCTTGTATGTATGTTTCCTGTGGCTGCAATGGTTAATTGTGGATATGCAATATCTGTTTTTTTAAGAGGTGCTGTTGAAAAAATAAGAGGAAAAAAAGAAGAGAATAAAAAAGAGGAAAAAACAGTTTCAGTTATAAAATCTAAGAGAGCGAAAAAAAGATGAAGATAGAAAACAAAAGTATTTATCATCAGCACAATGAAATAGATAAAAATATACAGGAAAGTCTTGAATGGAATACAACCAAAAGAAGAAACAGAGCTGTAAAATGGGTATTGTTTATTCTTATGTGTTTCGGAATTCTTAATATGCTGAGCATAGGACTTTATACAGAAAATCTTTTCAGTGTAAAAAAATATATTGTTATAATAATGGGGTCTTTTATATTTGTAAAAGGTGTTACCTCTTCTTTCAGCTATAAACTGTATCGAAACAAATTTATGATTTTATCAATGCTTCTTGGCTCTGCGTTTCTTCTTCTTTTGGTAGTGTATGGTCCAAGTTCTTTGGTAAAAAGTGTAAACGGAGCAAAAGGATGGCTGGATTTAAAAGTTACAACAATACAGCCCTCTGAAATGATAAAAATTCCTTTTGTTATTCTTATGGCAAATGTTCTGGCAAAGGGAGAAGAAAAAAAACTGCCCATAAATGCGGTAATTATTAATTCAATGCTTTTGTTCGGAATATTTGGAGTGCTTATATGTCTGCAGAATGATTTGGGAACAGTTATACATTATGGAGCAATCTATGTGTTTATGCTTTTTTTTACAAATATAGATAAAAAAATAATAACAAGAACTTTATCCCTTGCTTTTGCGGGAGCATTTTCAGGAGCGTATCTGATTTATAAATATGCCGACAAAATTTCCGGAGGATACAAACTGGAAAGAATAAAAATGTATATTGACGGACTTATGACAGATAAGTATATCGGGAATGCCGATATAGGTTATCAGGTAGGACAATCTCTTTTGGCTTTTGGAAACGGAGGAATTTTTGGAAGATCTTATGGAAGCGGAGTCCAAAAATATGATTATCTTCCTGAAATACACACGGATTTTATAATGGCTCTTTTTGGAGAAGAGATGGGATTTATAGGAATTTTGATTGTGATTATTCTGTTTTTTATTTTATACAAGCTGATTTTGGAAACAGGAATTAAATGTAAGGATATATTTGGAAAATATCTTTCTGTTGGAATAGCAGGATATATTATCAGCCAGTTTCTGATAAATATATTTGTGGCTTTGGGACTTCTTCCTGTTTTCGGTATTCCCATGCCCATATTCAGCTACGGAGGAAGTTCAATAATTACAATTTTTGCAGCTGCAGGGATAATAATTAATATAAACAAGAGTATGTTTGACAAAAAATAAAATAAAATGTATAATTACCCATATACTTTATAGTTTATCGGGAAAAGATAGGAGCAGTTCAAATGGAAATGAAAGATATTATTGAAAAAGTAAATTATTTTTCAAAACTGGCTAAAACAAGGGAGCTGACAAATGAAGAAGCTGAGGAAAGACATAGATACAGACAGCTTTATTTGGAAAAATTCAGAGCTCAGGTAAAAGCACAGCTGGATAATATAGAAATAGTTGATGACAATGATACTACAAAAGATAATAAAGAAAAATTAAACTAGGGGGATTATTATGAGCAGTACAACAGTAAGAAACCTTTACAGAAACGAAAAAGATTTTCTTGGAAAAGAAGTTGAAGTTTCTGGTTGGGTAAGAAAATTAAGAGATCAGAAAAATTTCGGATTTATAGAATTAAATGACGGATCTTTCTTTAAAGGAATACAGGTAGTGTATAATTCAGATCTGCCAAATTTTGAAGAGATATCTCACTTATCTATATCTTCTTCAATAACAGTAAAAGGTATTTTCAAAGAATCAGAAGGAAAAGGACAGGCAACAGAGATTATAGCTTCCGAAGTAACTGTAATTCAAAAAGCTTCTCTTGATTATCCTCTTCAAAATAAAAGACAAAGTTTTGAATATTTAAGAGAAATTGCCCATTTAAGACCAAGAACAAATACTTTCTCTGCAGTATTCAGAGTGAGATCAGTTCTTGCTTATGCAATCCATAAATTCTTCCAAGAACAAGGATTTGTATACACTCACACACCAATAATTACAGGTTCTGATGCAGAGGGAGCTGGAGAGATGTTCAGAGTAACAACTTTCGATGTTAATAACCTTCCTAAAAAAGAGGACGGAACAGTTGACAACTCTAAAGACTTCTTTGGAAAACCAACTAACCTTACTGTAAGCGGACAGCTTAACGGAGAAACTTATTGTTCTGCATTCAGAAATATTTATACATTCGGACCTACATTCAGAGCAGAAAATTCCAACACATCAAGACACGCTGCTGAATTTTGGATGATAGAGCCTGAAATCGCTTTTGCAGACTTAAATGCAAATATGGATTTAGGGGAAGCAATGATAAAATATATCATAAAATATGTAATGGACGAATGCCCTGAAGAAATGCAGTTCTTCAACCAGTTTATAGAAAAAGGACTTATTGATAAACTGAACAATGTTCTTAACAATGAATTTGCAAGAGTTACTTATACAGAAGCAATCGACATTCTTCTTGCTTCAGGACAAAAATTCAGCTACCCTGTTAAATGGGGAATTGACCTTCAAAGTGAACATGAAAGATTTTTGGCTGAAAAACATTTTGGAAAACCAGTTTTCTTAACAGACTATCCAAAAGAAATAAAAGCTTTCTATATGAAGCTTAATGCAGACGGAAAAACTGTAAGAGCAATGGATCTTCTTGCACCGGGAATCGGAGAAATTATCGGAGGTTCTCAAAGAGAAGATAATTTAGAAGCTCTTGAAAAGAGAATGGATGAAGTAGGACTTAAAAAAGAGGATTACAGCTTCTACCTTGATTTAAGAAGATTTGGAAGCTTCCCTCACTCAGGATACGGACTTGGATTTGAAAGAATCTTAATGTACATTACAGGAATGACAAATATAAGAGATGTAATACCATTCCCAAGAACAGTAGGAAATGCTGCGTTCTAGTAAATAAAAAATTTTGAATAATAAAGGAGATGAAAAAATGATAGTGAAGTTTCTTATAACGATAATAATTTTTTCTCTCCTTTTTTATATTATAACTTTTCCTTATGAATCAAAACTCCAAAGAAAAATGAAAAGAGTTTTAAGTTTTGAAGAAGTAAGTTATATCAGTAAAGATGAGAGAAATTTCAACAGATATGATTTTGACGGAATAGAAGAAAAACTTAATATTGATGAAATATTTGTGGAAAGTTCCCATGTAAATGAAAAAATGAGATATATAAGAATTACTCCCAAAGGAGAAATTCCCAAAAATATCCCATGTCTTATTCTTTTTCACGGAATAAGAGATTATCCTGAGGACTGGATAAACAGAGCTTATCTTATTGAAAATTATCTCACTTTAAAAGAGATGAACCTTGTGGGAGATATGGCTTTCTTTCTTCCTGCTTCGGGATTTAACGGAGAAAGCTGGTATTCAAATTTTTTCAAAGATAAAAACCATAAGTATGAAGACTATTTTGTCGATGATTTATACAATGAAGTAAAAAAACTGTCTCCTGAAGGAAAAATAGGATTGGCAGGATTTTCTATGGGAGGATACGGAGCATATAAAATCGGACTTCTTCATATAGAAAAATTTGATGTAATCGGAAGTTTTTCAGGAGCTGTAAGCCTTATAAGAATGAGTGTCAATAGAAGAGTTATGAGGCTTATGAAATATGTTTATATTCCAAAATTTTTATTCAATGATTTGGACAAAGCTCATTTTATAAAAGTTTTCAGTTCATGGGGCTGGAGAATTTTAAAACAAGACCCTTACAGCATAATAAAAACCATAGATAAAAACAGATTAAAGGGAAAAAAATTTTATATCAGTGTGGGAGCAGAGGATAAAAAACCATACCTTATGCTTCAGCAGTGGATAGATATTGTAGGAAGACTGAAAAAATTCGGAGTGGATTTCAAAGGATATATTTATAAAGACGAAGTTCACACATGGGATTATATTTCTAAAGACCTTCCGAATTTTATATGTTATTTTGACAGACAAGTAAAAAAATAAGAAATATATTGACTGCTTGGTCATTTTTATGGTATGCTTTCATTGAAAATGACTGTTCAGTCAAAAACAGGCAGGAATTTTATGAAAAAAATTTTAATGACTTTATTTTTCTGTACAATATTTTTTTCGTGCAGTGCATTATCATACAATTATACTCAGTATGAATTTGTACAGGAATACAGCAAAACAGTAAAATATTTTGACAAAGTTGTGGAAGCTCCCATAAAAAAATCTGATTTGAAAAAATTGGAAAAAAGATTTACTTTTTTAAAAAACCAGCTTCACAAAAATAATGAAAATTATGAAAGACTTAATGAAATAACTGTCAGAGTTTATGATGAGAAAATAAACGAATATTTAATGTTTGTAAAAGACTTACAGGATTAAAAACATAATTTATAAAAATGATATATTAAGGAGAGTTGAGATGAAAAAAACAGCACTGATTTTATGTGGATTGTTACTGGCAGGACAGGCAGCATTTGCTGACAGTCTTGGGGCAGGATATGGAGTTACAAATGAAATTTACAAAAGTGATGAAACAGACCACTTTCTTCCGATTATAGATGTGGAATATAATAATTTCTTTATGAAAGGGGCAACTGTAAACGGTTTCAGTATCGGATACAATCTGTATAATGATGATTTCTATACATTCTCAATTTATATGAAACCATTCGGAGGATATAAAATGGATGGCGATGATATGGATTACGGATACAGAGGTATAGACGATAGAGAGCGTAAATTTATGGGTGGAGCAGAAGTAAAAATTTACACAGGAATTTATGATATTACAATGTCTTCATCTGTTGATTACGGAAAAGAAGGCGGAAATGTCTTGGTAGAATTCCATAAACCTTATGTGGTAAATTCAAGACTTGTTTTGATTCCATCTGTAAACTTTGTATATTATAATTCTGACTACATTGATTATTATTTCGGTGTTGACCATCACGAAGCTACAGGAAAACTTAGAGGAAGAGAATACGAAGGAGACAGTGCTTACACATTCGGAGCAAACTTAACAGGTTCTTTCAGATTAACTGACAATTTCTCACTTCTTGGATTTATGGGAATAAACAAATTATCTGATGAAATTAAAAATTCTCCTATTGTAGACAACGATATCCTTTATTATGCAGGTACTGCAATAGTTTATACTTTCTAGTTTACTAAATAAAACAAATAATAAAATTAAACAGCCCCGACGAAAAACATCGGAGCTGTTTTTTATATTATTTTTTATTTTTAATATACTCATCAATAGCTTTTGCTGCTTTTTTCCCTGCTCCCATAGCAAGAATTACTGTGGCCGCTCCCGAAACGGCATCTCCTCCGGCAAAAACTCCCTCTCTTGATGTATGTCCCTCTTCATCGGCAACAATACATTTCCATTTGTTAATTTCAAGCCCTTTTGTTGTGGAAGAGATAAGAGGATTTGGTGCAGTTCCCAGAGCCATAATTACCATATCTGTTTCCATTATAAATTCAGAACCGGGAATTTCTATAAAAGAAGCTCTTCCTGAAGAATCAGGCTCTCCAAGTTTTGTACGGATACATTTCATACCGATAACATTTCCTTTTTCATCTCCCAAAATTTCTTTCGGCAGAGTAAGAGCATCGATTATAATTCCCTCTTCTTTTGCATGATGTACTTCTTCAGCTCTTGCAGGAAAATCTTTTTCACTTCTTCTGTAAACAATATGAGCTTCTGCTCCAAGTCTTTTAGCTGTTCTCACAGCATCCATAGCAACATTGCCCCCTCCGATTACAGCTGCTTTTTTTCCTCTTTTTACAGGAGTTTCATATTCATCAAGATAAGCTTTCATCAGATTTACTCTTGTAAGAAATTCATTTGCTGAAAATACTCCGTTAAGATTTTCTCCGGGAATATTCATAAATTTTGGAAGTCCTGCTCCGCTTCCCACAAATACAGCTTCAAATCCGTCTTTATCAAGAAACTTGTCTATTGTGGTTGTTTTTCCGATTATTTCATTTGTAACAAAATGAACTCCCAATTTTTTTATATTTTCAATTTCTTTCTGCACAACTTTTTCTTTCGGCAGTCTGAATTCAGGAATACCGTAAGTAAGAACTCCCCCTGTTTTATGAAGAGCTTCAAAAACTGTTACATCATATCCCATTTTTGCCAAGTCTCCTGCAGCTGTCAGCCCTGCAGGTCCGCTTCCCACAACAGCCACTTTGTGATTGTTCTTTTCAGGAATTTCTATCTCAATACTGTTTTCCAGAAGATAATCTCCTACAAATTTTTCAAGTTTTCCGATTGCAACAGGTTCTCCTTTTATCCCCAGAATACATTTTCCCTCACATTGTGTTTCCTGAGGACATACTCTTCCGCAGACAGCAGGAAGAGAAGTATATTTTGAAAGAATTTTTCCGGCTTCTGCAATATCCCCTTCTTTTATTTTTTGAATAAAGGCAGGAATATCTATTGATACAGGACAACCTTTCACACAAAGAGGATTTTTACAATTAAGACATCTCGAAGCTTCTGTTTGTGCTTCTTCAAGAGTATATCCGAAAGTTACTTCTTCAAAATTTTTCGCTCTTTCCTGAGGATTTTGTTCTCTCACGGGAACTCTTTTTCCTTTTTTAATTTCTCTTTTTTCATTTCCGTGGTTACAACACTGACATTCTCTTGCATGATGAGTGTCCCCCTCTTTTTTTTCAAGGTATGCTCTCCCCTCTTCTGTTTTGTAAATCTGCTGTCTTCTCATAGCTTCGTCAAAATCCACAAGATGTCCGTCAAATTCAGGTCCATCCACACAAGCAAATTTTATTTTATCCCCGATTGTAACACGACACGCTCCGCACATTCCGGTTCCGTCAACCATAAGTGGATTTAAGCTTACAGTTGTCGGAATATTATATTCTTTTGTTTTCAGAGAAACAAATTTCATCATTATCATAGGACCGATTGCAACCACATGGTCGTAATGTTTTTTCTGATTTTGAATAAGTTCATCCATAAGTCCTGTTACCATTCCGTGAAATCCGTATGACCCATCGTCAGTGGCAATGTATACATTTCCTGCCGCTTCTTTCATTTTTTCTTCAAGAATGACAAGAGATTTTGTTTTTGCACCAATAATAACATCTGCTTTCATTCCATGTTCATTAAACCATTTAACTTGAGGATAAACCGGAGCTGTTCCCACTCCTCCTGCCACAAAAAGAACTTTTTTCTTTTTCAAAATTTCCAAATCTTCGTGAAGAAATTCACTCTCCTGTCCAAGAGGACCTACAACATCTTGAAAAAAGTCTCCCTCATTAAGTTTTCCCATATCTTCCGTACTTTTCCCTATAACAAAGAAAACTATTGTTACTGTTCCTTTTTCTCTGTTGTAATCACACACAGTAAGAGGAACTCTCTCTCCATGTTCATCTGTTTTTACTATAAGAAACTGCCCCGGCTGTGCAGATTTTGCAAGAGCCTCTGCTTCTATTTCCATAAGGCAGATTTTTTCACTAAGCCATTCTTTTTTTACAATTTTATACATTCTCCCTCTTCCTCCCTGAACTGTATTTAAGTTATTATACACTATATTTTAGTAAAAAAGAAAATTACGGTACAAGAATTTATCTTAAAAAATAACTCCGATATCTTCACATCGGAGTTACTTAAAAATTTATTTGTTGATTTTTTCTTCTAACAGTTTTCCTGCTTTGAATTTTACAACTTTTTTAGCATCAACATTTACTGCTTCACCTGTTTTAGGATTTTTGCATACTCTTGCAGCTCTTTCAGCCACTTCAAATTTTCCCCATCCTGTGAATGCAACATTGTCACCGTTTACAAGAACTTCCTCAACAGTTTCCAAGAAAGCTGCCGCCTTTCTTTCAGCATCTGCTTTGCTTTCAAATCCACCTTTTTCAAAATAAAGATTGATAAATTCCTTTTTAGTCATTTCTTCCTCCTCGTAATAATTATGTACTGTTTTTTCAGCTGTTATATTGGTTATATCACATTTGAAAAACTCTTGCAATAAATTTTCTTAAAATTAGAAATTATTTTCAAGGACTTGAGCCAACTGATCAGGACAAGATGTACTTTTTGCCCCACATTTTATTCCTTTAAGTTTTCTTTTTACTTCATCTGCTGTCATTCCTGTAACAAGTTTTGCAATCCCTTGAGTATTTCCGCTGCACCCTCCGATAAATCTGATATCTTTTATAATTCCGTTTTCTACTTCAAGCTCGATTGCTCTTGCACATACTCCTTGTGTTTTGAAAGTTTCCATTTCCTTTCCCCCTTTATGTCTAAATTAAAATTTTTATATATAAAGAATTATTCCTAAAATACCCGAACCGATTATAAGAGGAATAACTCCTATATTATACTTTAAAGAAAGGACTATTGAAAGTCCGAAAATTACAAAACTCTTCCAATCAATAAAATTTTCAGGTTTTAAAAGAGATAAACCTGCCGCCAAAATAAGCCCCAGCACAGTGGGACGAAGAGCTTTGAATGCCCTGTCAATTACAGGAGAATTTCTGAATTTATGAAGAAAAATAACAATAAGAGACAATATTATAAATGAGGGACATACAACACCCAAGGTTGTAAAAAGAGAACCCAATGCTGTTCCCGTAACTTTATAACCGATATATGTGGCTGAATTTATAGCAATAGGACCCGGTGTTACCTGTGAAAGAGCCACTACCTCCGTAAATTCACTGGTACTTATCCAGCCGAAATTTTCAACCACATCTTTCTGAATAAGAGAAAGAACAGCATATCCTCCTCCAAAACTGAAAAGCCCTATCTTAAAAAATGTACAGAAAAGCTGAAAATATATCTGCATCTACTTTTCCCCCTTTTTTTCATCTGCCCATTTAAAATATATATTTCCTATTATCATTGTAAGAACTATCACAATAATGGGAGAAAGCGGTGTGTATGCCACCAAAAATCCCACTGATATCGGAAGAATTATTGTTTTTAAGGTAAGTTTTGCACTTTTTGCCATTTTAATTGTAGAAATAAAAATAAGTGCCACTGTTACCGGTTTTATTCCGTTAAAAAATGCTGTGAACATTTTTGAATCTCTCACTGAAGACATAAAAGTTGCAAGAGCAAGTATCATTAAAAATGAGGGAATTACAGCTCCCAAAGCTCCCGCTGCCGCTCCCATTTTTCCCCCTATTTTTTCTCCTGTAATAATCGCAGTATTTACTGCAAGAACTCCGGGAGCTGACTGGGCTATTGCAAGAGCATCCACAAATTCGTCATCTTTCAGCCATTTCTTTTTGTCCACCAAAGCTTCTTTAATCAGAGGAACCATTGCATATCCTCCTCCTATTGTAAAAGCTCCGATTTTAAAAAATACCAGAAACAGCTCAACATATATATTTTTTTTCATAATTTACTGCCTCCGAGCAATATATATTTATCCTGTTAAATATTATAACACAAATCAGAATTTTATTTAAATAAATTTAAATTAAGTTAAAAAGAAAAAGATTTTTTGATATAATATAAAACAGAGCATTTTTAAAAATGCTGTTTTAATTTACAGGAGGAAAACTTACAAATGAAAAATGAAATCTTAAAATATATAAAGGTAACTTCGGGAATTATTTTATGTGCCTTGGGAATTGTAATGATTCTTAATGCAGACTTGGGACTTTCTCCGTGGGATGTTCTTAATCAGGGAATACATCTTCAGACAGGAATAACTCTGGGACAGGCAAATATTATTGTGGGAATTGCTGTTGTATTTATAGGTATATATTTCAAACAGCCTATCGGAAGCGGAACTATTATAAATGTAGCTCTTGTTGGAACTTTTGTGGATATTTTCATGTTCCTTGATTTTCTTCCGTGGGGAGATACAATTTTAAAGCAAGCTTTTCTTTTCGGAGTTGGAGAAATTGTTTTTGCTCTGGGAAGTTATATGTATATTTCCGGAGGATGCGGATGCGGGCCGCGAGACGGACTTATGGTCGTTTTTACCAAAAAAACAGGGCTTCCTATGGGAACAATCAGATTGTGCCTTGAGGTGTCAGCCCTTACAGCAGGATATTTTCTTGGGGGAAAAGTTGGAGTGGGAACTGCCCTTTTTTCTCTTGGAACAGGCTATGTAATCCAATTTTTCTTTAAACTGTTTAAACAGGATGTCAAAAAAATAGAACACAGAAGCCTTATCAAAGAATTTAATCTTTTGAAAGCATATATCCAAAACAGATAATCAAAAATATATTTATAATTTATTTTTCTGAATTTTTTTATTCATTTTAAGCTGTATTTTTCTGGGAATAATTTTAGAAATAAAAACAAAAAACTTATTTATCCCTCCTGTTATGCAGATTTCTTTTCCTTTAAAATAATCTCTTACAGCAATTTCTGCTGTTTTTTCAGGAGACATTATATAAAAGTTTTTCTTTTTATTTTTCATTCCTTTAAAATCTGTTTTTACAGGTGAGACAGAAACTTTAAAAGAGCTAGGTGTTGTAATGACTCAAACAAATCTCCAGGCTTATGCATTGTCACAAG
>UQXM01000041.1 GCA_900545035.1 uncultured Fusobacterium sp.
GAAAGTCCTATTGACAGCACAACCACTCCTGTAACAACCGGCGGGAAAAATCTTCTGATTTTTTTCATGCAAAGACCTATTGCAGCTTCAAAAAGTCCCCCCACAAGAACAGCTCCCAAAATTCCTTCCATTCCGTATTTCATTCCTATTGAAAGAGCAACAGGCACAAAAGTAAAACTTATTCCCACAACGATAGGCAGTCTTGCCCCAACAGGTCCTACTGTGTAAGCCTGAATAAGAGTGTTTATTCCTGCAATAAGCATACATGCCTGAATAAGATTAGTCTGAATATCCAAAGGTACTTTAAGTGCGTTTGTTACAATAATAACAGGTGCAAGGTTGCTGACAAACATAGCAAGAACATGCTGTAATCCCAAAGGGATTGCTTCCGATAATTTTGGTACACCATCAATGTGATACGGTGAATAATTTCTTTTTTTCATTTTTAAAAATGACCTCCTAATTGTTTTTAACCCAAAAACATTAGTGATGAGGAACAGCAGAACTCATAGCAGCCGGTTGTACGGCCGGCCGTAGAAACTCTTGTCCAATCACAAGTATATATGAGCATACTATGAAATTTTACTATACTTTAAAATATTTTGTCAATCAGAATGTATAACCAAAGAAAAGATTAAACAGCAGTTCATCATTTTCTATGTTGTTTGAGAAAACTGCTTCAACAGGTCCCAGGAAAGTATCCCAGCCTATTCCCATTCCGTATCCGCTGTGATAGTCCTCTCCGAATTTTTTGTTGTTCTGATAGAAAAGATTGTCTGAATTATATGTCAGGAAATTATATTTTCCCAAAAGATAAAGATTTCTTGCCAGTTCATATTGCAGAGTCAGTCCTCCGGAAAAATATTCATCTGTAATTATTCCTGTGTAAGGAAGTCCGTAAAATCCCACAGTTCTGAATCCTGTGTTTGTATCTCTCACGCCTCCTATTTTGAACATCTCCTCATATGAATTTCCTATATTTGAAGTATCTATTTTTCCGCCTTTGACAAATCCTCCCATACTGAAAGATTTTGCAACGGGAAGCATACCTTCAAATTTATAGCTGTATCCGTTAAATCTCTTGTCGCTCTCTCCCACAGCTATTCCCGTAAAGCCGATAACATTGCTGTAAATACCTTTTGACGGGAAAAATGCTCTGTTCATGCTGTCGTGAAGAATATACCAGCTTCCCCATGTGTAGCTGTCTATTATATCTGTTTTAAAAGTTTTTCTTTCTCCGCTGTCATAACTGCTGTGAACATTTTTATATCCCAGAGATATTCCTGCAAGATAATCTCTGAATATGCTTGTGCCTATATCTATTTGTGCGTTAAAAATATTTGAGTTGTAGGCAGACACTCTGTCCCCGTCCCTGTAAAAGAATACAGGAGACATTCCGTAAGACATTCCGTATCCTCCGATAAATTGGAAATCTCCCATACCGAAAGTCATTTTGTTTTTCAGCATAACTTTCGGATATTTTGAAAATTCAAAATTTAAAATGTAGTTTTCATTATATTTATTCATACGGGGCATATCAAGGTTAACGCTTACAATAGAACCGTATTCAGATACATAACCAAGTCCTGCCATAAGTTTGTATCCGCTGTCCTCTTTTACATCAAATACAACAGTGTCTCCGTCCACTCTGTAAAATACACGGCTTATATAGGACAAATTATATATTTTCTGTGCCCACAGATTGATATCTTCTATTGTCAGTTCGTCTTTTTTCGGCTTGAAGCTCTGGACAGCTTTTGTTTTTAGTACCTCCGCTCCCTCAAGACGAATATTTTTAATAGGAACTGCTTTGGCTTCAAGAGCTGCCGCTCTTGCTTTCTGCTCGGAATATTTTTCTTCGCTGCTTATATTTCTGAAAATATGTGCAAAATGTTCTCCCGCTTTTTCTCCCTCTTCAATAAGGGCAGGAAGTGCACCGAAATCTAAAGTATTATGATTTTTTACAGGAGGAACAACGAGAATATCGGCATATCTTTTCTGAAGTTTTGTTCTTTCGTCCCCTTGATATGTTGCCACTTTATTTACAACACTGATAATATTTGATTTGTCTGTGATAATTTCCGAATCTGCTGTAATATCCACGGCGATTATAATGTCTGCTTTTTCTTTCAAAGCTTCAAATATTGGGAAATTATCCACAACGCCCCCGTCAACATAATATTTTCCGTGATTTTCTACAGGAACAATCACAGAGGGGATAGCCATACTCATAAGTGTGGCTTTTGCCAAATCTCCGTGATTTATAACTACCTCTTTTCCTGTGTTAAGGTCTGTGGTAACAGCTCTGTACGGCACGGGCAGTTTATCAAAATCTGTTATACCTTGTGCTTTTGCAAATATTTTTTTAAATTCCAGATAAAGATATTCTCCGTCAACAAATCCTTTTGGAAAATGAATTTCGTTGTTTTTATCTATTGTAATCTTAATAGGTCTTTCTGCATATATCACTTTGTCCGAAATATCTTTTAATGTTCTGTCTTCCGAATTTGAAAACAGATTCATAAAATCAAGATTAAGCACAACTTCTTCTATTTGTTCGGGAGTGTATCCCACAGAATACATTGCTCCTACAATACTTCCTACACTTGTTCCCACAATATAGTCAACAGGAACTTTGTATTTCTCCAAAGCTTTCAATACACCTATGTGAGCAGCTCCTTTTGCTCCTCCTCCGCTTAAAACCAGTGCTATCTTAGGTCTGTATTCTTCAGGAACAGGCTTTTCAATATCTATTTTGCTTTCGTTTATTCTTTTTTTCAAAAGCTCAAGGTCTGCCTTTTTTTTGAGAAGAACTTCAATCTCTCTGTCTATTGCCTGAATTTTTTCATCTTTTGTATTTATTCTCCCATAGTTTTCTGCATTTACAGGAAATACTGAAACAAAAAACAGAAGCAGTATTCCTGTGATATATTTTTTCATTAAAATTCCCCCTGTAAAGATTATTTTATACCTTTATTATACCTCATTCTTATAGTATAATATAATAGAAATTTGAATATTTTTGCAGGAGGTTTTATTTTGAAAAAATTTTTTGGATTGTTTTTGCTGTCTGCAGCTTTGACAGTTACAGCAGGGTGCAGTATGGGAAATATAGACAGAAGCAGAGTGATTTCAGCTCCTAGAGATTATGAACTGACAGTGATTACTCTTGGGGACACAAACGGACAGGCTGAAGGAGGACAGGGAAAAGGTATAGGTTATTCGAGATTTTCCACTGTTCTTGAAAGAGCGAGAAAAGAATTCGGAAAAGAAAATGTTCTTTATCTTGATGCAGGAAATGCTTTTTACGGAAGTTCTATGGCAGAGGCTGACAGAGGGGAATCGATGGTAAAAATTCTGAATGCTTTAGGGCTTGATGCTGCAGTATTGGGAAACAATGATTTTAATTACGGAGAAAAAAATATAAAAGCTCTTGAAATGAGAGCAAATTTTAAATTTCTTTCTGCCAATGTAAAAGACATGGAAAGCGGTCAGAATTTTGCAACACCGTATATAATAAAAGAGATAAGAGGTACAAAAGTAGGAATTTTCGGACTGACAAGTCCTGAAACTTATGATAACGAAAAAGCTCAGCTGGATACTCTTACAATAGATGAGCCTATTCTTTCAGCTTCAAAAACTGTAAAAGAGCTGAAATCACAGGGAGCGGAATTTATAATTCTTGTATCTCATCTGGGAATGAACGAAAACACAAACAAAGAATGGCAGAGTACAGCCATTGCCGAAAATGTGCAGGGAATAGATTTGATAATAGACGGCAACAGCACAGAGCCTTTAGAAGACAAGCTTGTTATAAATGATACGGCAATTATTCAGACAGGAGAAAACCTTATGAATATAGGGGTGCTGAAAATAGATTTTGATGCACCGAAAAGAGATGAGGAAAGAATATTCTACAAACTTATAAAAAAAGAGGATATTGTAATGGTTGATGATATTCCTGCACAGACAAAACCACAGGGAACAAGTCCGCAGAAATTTGCTGCTCATACAGTGGTAAAAGGGGACACACTTTATTCTCTTGCAAAAAGATACAATACAACAGTTGAAAATATTGTGGCTCTGAATCCTTCAATAGAGGACGGAAAAACAATAAGCATAGGTCAGACATATATTATGACATCTGATAAAAAACCACAGACTGCAAAAACATCAGAGTTGTCAGAAAAAGGATTTATTCTTCATACAGTGGTGAAAGGAGATACTTTGTATTCTCTTTCAAAAAAATACGGGACAACAGTTGATGCAGTTGTAGCTGTAAATCCCGAAATTACAGACGGACAAAATATAAAAATAGGACATACTTATAAGTTCCCGTCTTCTGTATCAACAGTTTCAGAAGAGGATACGATAGAAAAATTCTCTGACGAAAACACAAATGTAAGAGTGGCAGCTTCTTCGGGAATAGCAAAAGACCCAAAAATTGAAGAATTGATTGCAAAAATAAAATCAGCTCAGTCATTTATAATAAAATAAAACTATATATACCAATTAAAATACAAAAATTTTGAAATAAAATTGAAATAATTTTAAAAGGAGGGAACACTTTGGATTTTTCACTTAATGTAAAACAGGAATTGAAACTTGCTCTTACACAGGAAATGAAGCTTTCACTTAATATTCTTGAAATGTCCTCTATGGATTTGGAAAAATTTATTCAGAAAGAATTTTCCAAAAATCCTCTTTTGGAAGTGGATTTTTCTTCAAAGCCTTATAAAGCTCAAAGTGATGAGTCAGAGGAAACCTCTCCTTTCGATTTTATAACAGAAGAAAAAAATCTTATTGATTTTTTGGAAGAGCAGATTGGATATATGAAACTTTCAAAAGAGATGAAATTTTTATGTACTTTTCTGATTAACAATCTGGATAAAAAAGGTTATCTTCCTCTTACAACAGACGAGATAAAAGCAGGGTGCGGATTTCCGATAAAAGATATAAATGAAGCTCTTGAAATTGTAAAAACTCTTGACCCTGTTGGGATAGGAGCTTTTGGTCTGGAGGAATGTCTTATTATTCAGCTGCATAAAAAAGATATTTTTGATACAAAACTTGAGTACATAATAAATCATTTTATGCAGGAACTGGCTCTTTCAAAATATGATGTTATCTGTGCAAAACTAAAAATTACAGAGGAAGAAGCAAGAAATTATCTGAAAACAATTCAGAAACTTAATCCTATTCCTTCAAGAGGATATTATATGGGGGATACTGTAAGATTTATTCAGCCTGATGCAGAGATAAAAAAAGTTGAGGGAATTTACAAAGTTGTAATGCTGGATTCAAGTATTCCAAAAATAAAACTGAAACAGAATGAGGAGGGAGAAAATTCTTCTTATTTCAAAAATTATTTCAATTCTGCTGTGAATCTTATAAAATGTATAGAGAAAAGACAGATAACATTGGAGAATATTTTGAATGTAATACTGGAAAAACAGTATGAATATTTTTCGCAGCCTGAAGGAAGATTAAATTCACTCACTTTGAAAGATATATCTTCTGTGCTGAAAATTCATAATTCCACAGTTTCGAGAGCTGTAAAAAACAAATATATTCTTACAGAGAGAGGAATTGAAAGAATTAAGGATATGTTTGTGGCAGACAGCAGAAAACTTACTGCCAAAGAAAGAATTGAAGAACTTATTCTGAATGAAGACAGAAACAGTCCTTTGAGCGACAGCAGAATAGCCGATATTCTTGCGGGAGAAAATTTGAATGTAGCAAGAAGAACAGTTGTAAAATATCGTGAGGAGCTGGGAATAAAACCTTCTCATAAAAGAAAATTGAAATAAAAAATCTTGATTAACAGGGGGAAAAAGTGGAAAAAAGAGAGGTTTCTCTTATTGAGATCAAGGAACATGTAAAAAAATATGCAGATGTTATCACAAATCTGATAAATGTTGATGTCGGTGTGGTTGATAAAAATATGCGTCGTGTTACGGGAACAGGGCTTTACAAAAATATTGAGGGAGTTCCTGCTCTGGGAAATGTGTATAAAAATACTTTGGAAACAGGAAGAACAAATATTATTGAAAATCCAAGACAGCATAATCTTTGTTCCGTGTGTATTGACAAGGAAAACTGCCGTGAAAAACTGGAGATTGCAACACCTATTTTCTGTCGTGATGAAATTGTGGGAGTGTTGGGGCTTGTGTGTTTTAACGATGAGCAGAAAAGAAAAATTTTAACTGATTTGGATTCCTATCTTAATTTTACAAAACAGATAGCGGAATTTATCGGAATAAAATTTTACGAATATCAGGAAGAAGCTCTTCAAAAAGAGAGAGAAGAAACTCTTAATCAGATACTTAACAATATGACAAAAGGGGTTGTGGTAACCGACTGCAACGGGGTTATTCTTATGGTAAACAACTCTGCCATGACAAAATTGAAACTTACAAATTCAATAATCGGAAAAGTTTCAAAAACAATAAATCAAAATGAAACAATTATGAATGAAGATGTTTTCAAATTTTTTATTGAAAATGCAGAATATAATGTGGCAGGAAAAATTGTTTCTCTTGCTCTGCCCAACAGCAAGAAAGGAAATGCCCTTATCTTTGACGACATTCAGAAAATCAACAGCAGTATTGCCGAGATTGCAAATGGAGACAATACAATAAAACTTGAAAATATAATAGGAAATTCTTATGCTACTCTTCATCTGAAAGAAAATATACGGAAAGTGGCAGAATCAAATTCCACTGTCCTGATTACAGGGGAAAGCGGAACAGGAAAAGAACTGGTTGCCCGTTCTCTTCACAGTGAGGGAAACAGAAAAGACAAACCTTTTGTGGTGATAAATTGTTCAGCAATTCCGGATACGCTTCTTGAGAGCGAACTTTTCGGATATGTGAAAGGGGCTTTTACAGGAGCAAATCAAAACGGGCGTATGGGAAAATTTGAACTGGCAAACAGCGGAGTAATATTTTTAGATGAAATCGGTGATATGCCTCTGTATCTTCAGGCTAAAATTTTAAGAGTTATTCAGGATAAAAAAATTGAGAGAATAGGCTCAAACAAAAGCATTGATTTGGATATAAGAATAATTGCCGCAACAAATGTTGATTTACAGCAGAAAATAAAAGAGCAGAAATTCAGAAGCGACCTTTATTACAGATTAAATGTTATCCCTGTGAATATTCTTCCTCTTCGTGAAAGAAAAGAGGATATTATTCCGATTATAAATAATCTGATTTATAAATACAATAAAATTTCCGATAAATTTGTGCATACCATTGAAAAAGATGTGCTTCATGCTCTGACAGAATACAACTGGCCGGGAAATGTGAGAGAACTTGAAAATGTTATTGAGCTTATGATAAATATGAGCAGTGATGACGGAGTTATTACCATGAAAATGCTTCCGGCAAATATTTTATCAAGTCCGAAAATAATTTCACATACAGCAGAATTTATATCCGAAAAAGAAAATCTTCCTCTTGAAGATTTTGAAAATATTGAAAAAAGATATATTGAAAAAGCTTTGGTTTCCTATGGAAACGATACAGAGGGGAAAAAAATAATTTCTGAAAAAATGAATATAGGTCTTACTACCCTTTATAGAAAAATGAAAAAATATAATATAAAATAAAGGCGGAAATTTTATTCCGCCTTTAATAATTATTTGTTGTTTATCATTATATCAAGAATTACTTCGTCAGTAATTTTCATTCCGTCCTGTCCTAGAACTCCTGTATTTTTTATTGTAGTTTCTACATCTCTTCCCACAATTCCTTCTCCGAACAAGAAACTTCTGTTTTTCTTAGCCATATAATATGAATCGAATGCACAGCTTATTCCGCTTGCTATTTTTGTTGCACAAGAACTTTTTGCTCCGTCGCAGATTACTCCTGAAAGTGTTGCAAGAGTTGTTTCTATTGCCATTGATATCTGCTCAAGACTTAAACCGTCCAAGAAAGATATTGCTCCTGCTGCTCCTGCACTTGCACATATTGCTCCGCAGTATGCTGAAAGTCTTCCTATGTTGCTCTTAATATGGATTGTTGTCATATGAGAGAAGAAAAGTCCTCTTATTAATTTTTCATAAGGAATATTTTTCATTTCACAGAATTTTATTACTCCAAGAGAAGCTGTCATTCCTTGGTTTCCGCTTCCGCTTGTAGTCATAACAGGCAGAGAACATCCGTTCATTCTTGCGTCGCTTCCTGCACTTGCATAACTTGCCATGTTATTTCTAAGGTCGTTTCCGTATACTCCCTCTTCAATTCCCTCTTTTATAGATTTTCCTGCAGCAATTCCCCAAGTGTTTCTAAGTCCCTCTTCAGCGATAGCAGAGTTGTACTCGATAACTTTTTTGAAAATAGGCTCAATAAGAGAAAGGTCTATTGTTTCAGCAAGTTCTTTGATTAATTTTACAGAAAGGAAAGTTCTGTCAGTCATAACATCTCCGCCGCATCTGTCATCACAAGAACATCCTTTTATTTCCACACCGTTTTTAACAATTTTTGTAATGTTTGTGTGGTAGTTTTGAATTTCCACCATTGCAGAATCATTTCCGCAAGTTCCTTCTATTCTGATATATAATTTAATATCTCCTTTGTTAAGAGCCACATTGATTTTTCCTGATTTTACATATTCTTCCACTTCAGACAGACGAGAAGAATCTACATGAGATATAACCATAAGCTCTTTTTCACAGTTTCCAAGAACAGCTCCCATAGCCACAGAAGCTTCGATTCCTACCATTCCGTTAGAGTTTGGTATTTTAACACTTTTAACATTTTTTATAATATTTCCTGAAAGGTAGATGTCTATTTTTTCAGGAACATTTCCCAAAATATTTGTCAGTTTGCTGGCAGCATAAGCAATGGCGATAGGCTCAGTACACCCCTCAGCCGGAACAATCTCTTCGTTTAATATACTTAAAATTTTATCAATCATTTTCTGCCTCCTTAATATATATTTTCTGATTAAATATAAAGCAAAAAATGTGCCAATAATATTTTTTTGTTTTTTTCTCTTTGATACCCGTGTTTCAGCCGTTTCAGAAGAAAATTATTTTTAATTGTTTTTTTCAAAATGAAAATAATTTTCAAAATGAAAACAGAAAAATATATTTTTTTCAAAATGAAAAAGAAGCGGTGGATTTTATATGACACAGCTTCTTTTTGATAATTAATAATTTATTTACTGTCTGTTGCTTTTCTTATTTTGCTACTTTTTCTTCAAGAGCTTTTCCGACTCTGAATTTTACTACTTTTTTAGCTTTGATTTTCATTTTTTTACCAGTTTGAGGATTTCTTACTTCTCTGGCTGCTCTTTCAACAACTTCCCATTTTCCCCATCCAACGAAACCTACTGAATTTCCTTTTGCAAGATTGTCTTCTACAGCTTCCAAAAACAGATTAACTATTTTTTCAGCTTCTTTCTTTGTGTATTCCCCTCTTGTTGCGATGTCTTCTACAAATTCTTTTTTTGTCATTGTTCCATCCTCCTTAAAATAAGCTATACAACAAATCAAATCTCTATATTTAGATATATAACCCATAAATCCAAAAAAGTAAATAGTTTTTTTGTAAATTTTGTAATTTTTGTAAAAAAGAAAATTTTACAGATTTTTTACACTAATTTAATTCTCGGTTTACAGAAAGGAGATATAATCGGTGCATAAAATAAAAGATTAAATAAAAAAGCACAGGAGGCTTAGTAAAATGACAATCAGAAAAAGTATGGTTATGTTTGGGTTAATTTTGGCAGGAATAGGTGCATATGCAAAATCTTCGGTTGTACAGATAAAAGGTTCTGATACAATTTTAAATGCATCACAGGCTATTGTTGAAGAATATATGAAAACAAATAAAAAAGCAAGAATTGCAGTAACAGGAGGAGGTTCGGGAGTTGGAATTGCTTCTCTTATCAATAATACCGCTGATATTGCAATGGCTTCAAGAAATATTAAATCTTCAGAAATTGAAGCTCTTGAGAAAAAAGGAATAAAAGTTGACGAAATAGTATTAGGATACGACGGAATAACAGTTATTATAAATCATGATAATCATATAAAAAATGTTGATACAAAAACTCTGGCAGGAATTTTCTCGGGAGAAATTACAAACTGGAAAGAACTTGGAGGGGACGACGCTAAAATAGTTGTACTTTCAAGAGATTCATCTTCAGGAACTCATGCTTATTTCAAAGAGGAAGTTTTAAGAGGCGGAGATAAAAACAGCGTAGCCGAATATGGACAGGATACACTTTATATGCCGTCAAATCAGGCAATTTTACAGGAAGTTGCAAAATCTAAATATGCAATCGGATACATCGGTATGGGATATATGAACGACACTGTTGATTCTGTGGCTGTAAACGGAGTAAAACCAACATTTGAAACAGTGGCAGACAAAACATATCCGATAGCAAGAGAAGTATTCTGGTATGCTGACTCTGCAAGAGAGGGAGTAACAAAAGAGGTTGTAGATTTTGCTCTTTCTCCTAAAGGACAAGAACTTGTAAAAGAAGAGGGATTTGTTCCTGCGAAATAATTAAAGCCCATTCAAAACTTAATATAGATTTACACCGGAAAAACTCAGGAATCCCGAAACCTGAGTTTTTCTGTTTATTGGGAATTTTATTTTTTAAATTCTCAAAAAATAAAAAATTTTTTTGACTAATTTTGCTGTTTGTTTAATAAAACGGAAATTATTTTTCTCTGCATTTTATTCCATAATTTCCTCTACTTCCCTCTTCATAACCTCTATATATTTCATATCTTTTTCCATTTATTTCAACTTCATCATCGTTAATGAAAGTACAAGTTTTTCCGGTTTCCTCACAATATTTTAAAATTGCTTTCATAGTTTTTACAAAAGTAGGATAATTTGTACTATCTTCATAAGGAACCCAAAATGCTTTTTTGAACATATATACCTCCTTCTGATTTATAAAATAACTTGTGATTTGTTGATTTATTTTTAGTTATATTTAGATTACAATATATTTTTAAATTCCCGAGAATAAAAAATTTTTTTCAATTAATTTTATTATCTGTGCAATAAACTGGAAGTTACATTTCTCTAATTTTTCCATTGATAAGAGGAAATATATATGCTCCTATATAATTTTAAGATAGGCAAATCATCATAGATGTAAAACATCAGAGGATGTTTCAATAATTTATCTGGCAAGTCCTCATCAAAATCTAATATAAAACTCTCGGTTAAGCCATTGGGTGTAGTTTTGTTGCTAAGAGCTATAATCAATGAAGTTTCATTAATTACAAGTTTTTCGTTTGTATTTGTAAAAGTTATTTCCAATTTTTTCATGTTATCACCGTAGTACAATTTTGACTTGTTAATTTATTTTTTAATTCTATTTAAATTATATCATATTTTTTAAATCCCCAAAAAAATAAATAATATTTAAAAATTTTTTATAAAATTTGTCATTATCCTGTTTTCATTTTTAGGAGGAAGAATTTTTTCTTTTGTTTCATTTATCATTTTCATAATCCATATCATTCCTTGAATATTTTTTCTGACTGTTTGTAATCCTTCTTTATCATTAAGAATTTCTCCTTTTTCCATTCCATAAATACTTGTCCAGTATTGTGAGGGAGGGATAATAACTTCTGAAAGATGAAGAAAATTCAAAAGCTGATGAAGTGTATCTATTTCTCCGGCACGACGAGCAATGGATACAGCAGTAGCAGTTTTGTTTCTGAATTTTCCCATCCCTGATAAAAATAATCTATCAAGAAAACTTTTCATAGTTCCCGGAATACCTCCATAATATGTAGGAGCAGCCAGAATAAATCCGTCAGCTTCAATTATTTTTTTAACTGTTTCATTTACTTTATCGTCTTTAAAAATACATTCTTGTTTTTCCATGCAGTACCAACAAGAAATACATCCATGAATATTATCTGTTCCGATATTTATAATTTCCATTTCAATATTTTCTTTTGAAAACTCCTCTTTTATAATATTTAAAATTGTTTCAGTATTTCCATCTTTACGAGGACTTCCATTAATTGCAATCACTTTCATTTTATAATCTCCTTTGTTTTTAAGATACAATAAGTATAAACCTTACAGTATGCTGTAAGTCAATAAAAAATAAATCTTCTTGACTTAGAGTATACTCTAGGATTTAATATATAAATATATGGAAAAGAGGAGAGAGTTATGAAATATACAATAGCGGAAATAGCTTTAAAAACAGGTTTGACATCTTATACACTGCGTTATTATGATAAAGAAGGACTTCTTCCTACAATGGAAAGAGATAAAAACGGAAACAGAATATTTACAGAAACAGAACTTGAAACTATAAAAATTATTTGTTGTTTAAAAGAAACAGGAATGCAGATTAAAGATATAAAAAAATTTATTAAATGGCAGACAGCCGGAAAAGATACTTTGCATAAAAGAGATAAAATGTTGAGAGCACATAGAGAATTTGTTTTGAATTCTATAAAAAGAATGGAACAAAATCTTATTATACTTGATGAAAAATTAGAATATTTTTCTAGAGCTTGTGAAGCATATGATAAGAACGAAGAGATTCCTCCATGCAGTATTCTTCAAAAATAATTGGAGAGAAAATTAAAAAAATAAAAAATTTTTGAAATTTTTCAGAAGGAAAAAATAAATTATTTTTTAGTTTTATTTTTTGTAAAAAACATATTATAA
>UQXM01000042.1 GCA_900545035.1 uncultured Fusobacterium sp.
ATAACAATTTTCTTCCTCTTAATATATCATTAAGTTCAAACTCTTTTATTTTATCTCCTATTGTAGGTTTATTATACCATGTTCCAAAATATTTTGTCTTTCCCCCAAACTGTACTCCCAATGCTCCCGCAAAGGCAGATTCCCCATGAGCAGAATTTGGACTTGCATGATTATGTCTGTCCCGCAAAAATATTTTTAAAGAATTTTTATAATCGAATCTCATAAAAAAAGAAGCAACAGGCACAAGAAACATTCCTGTTATTCTTGCAGGAATAAAATTTGCAGCATCATCTATTTTTGCTGAAACAGTTCCAAAATTTATATATCTTTCATTTTTGTATCCAAGCATAGAATCCAGTGTATTTATGCTTTTATATCCCATTGCAAAAGGAAGAGCTAGGCTCACTCCTTTTATTTCAAAAAAGCTTCCTGCAAAAGCAAAAAACATAGGAGAAATTATTCCATCCACAGAATTTTCACTGAAAGTTTCCAAAATACTTCTCACAATCTGTGTGCTGTCCATAGTTTCTGTATCACGACTCACAAGATACGAAAGTTTTTTTTGGGCTTCTTCCATATCCCCTGCTTTTAAAATTTTGTATACTCTTATCCCCTCATCAGCAAGACATTTTCCTGCAAGGGTGGTATACAGAAGAAATATTTCAATATATTGAGAAACTCCTGCCAGAAAATACGAAGCAGTTACAGTTATTCCTATAACAAAAAAAGCTGTAATTCCTCCCCAAAAAGTTTTATTTTTAAAATTATAAAATATTTTTTCACAAAAACTTATAAGTTTTCCTATAAATCTCACAGGGTGCGGAAACCATTCGGGGTCTCCGAAAATTAAATCCATAATATATGCTGTCCAATATTTTGCCAAAAATATCATCTGTATCACTTTCCCTGTTTAAAATTTTTCCATAATCTCATAAATTTTCTCTATATTAAGATTTTCTCTCAAAAGTTTTTCAAGCTTATCAAACTCTTTTTCTCTGTATTCTTCAAAAGTTTCTTTAATCTTTTGTTCTGAAATACCTTTTTTCTCTCTCACGGTATTTAAAATTCTCTCTGTTATTCTATTGTTTTCAAATATTCCATGAATATATGTTCCCAAAACATTTTCTTTTACTGCTGCTTTTATAAAAGTGTCATCTGTAAGCCCTGTTTCTGTTTTGGTAAAACTTGCACCATGATGAATTTCAAATCCCTCAATTTTTTCTCCGTCAAGTCCTGCCAAAATTCCGCTGGTATTTTTCAGTTTTCCTTTATATTGTGTCGTCATTTTTCCGTCCAAAAACACTGTATCAATATCCAAAATACCAAGTCCTTCTGATATTTTAATATCTCCCTCTATTCCCTGCATATCTTTAAGAGTTTTTCCCAAAATTTGAAAACCGGCACAAATTCCGATTATAATTTTTCCCTTTTGATGAAGCTCTTTCACCTTTATGTCCATTCCTTTTTCTCTCATCATCTGCATATCATGGATGGTATTTTTTGAACCGGGAATAATTATTATATCAGCTTCGTCAAGTTCATATGGCTCATCAACATAATTTATATTCACATCTTTTATTCTTTTCAATGGATCCATATCTGTAAAATTTGAAAGATGATTAAGGTTTATAACCGCAATATTTATTATTCCCCCTGTTATTTTTCTGAGTTTATCTGTTACTCTGTCTTCATCTTCTATATCTATATCAGAATATGGAACAATTCCCAAAACAGGAACTCCTGTAAGCTCTTCTAATTTTTTTATTCCTGAATCAAAACTTTCTTTTTTTCCTCTGAATTTATTTATAATTATTCCTTTCACTCTTTTTTTTTCGTGAGGCTCAAAAAGCACCATTGTCCCCACAACAGAAGCAAATACTCCTCCTCTGTCGATATCGGCTGTCAAAATTACGGGAGCATCAGCCATTTCTGCCATTCCCATATTAACCAAATCATTTTCTTTTATATTTATCTCAACAGGACTTCCTGCTCCTTCCAAAACACAGATATCAAATTTTTCTGTATTTTGATAAGCTTTAAAAATATCCTCTCTGAATTTTGGCTTCTCTTTAAAAAATTCATATCCGCTCATATTCCCTACAGGTTTTCCATTTAAAATAACCTGTATTGTATTATTTCCGCAAGGCTTTAAAAGAAGAGGATTCATATATCCCTCTGCCTGAATTTTACATGCTGCTGCCTGAACTCCCTGAGAACGCCCTATTTCCAGTCCATCTTTTGTTACAAAAGAATTAAGAGCCATATTTTGTGCTTTAAAAGGAACAACACTGTATCCATCTTTATAAAATATTCTGCACAGCCCTGCTGTTATTATACTTTTTCCTGCTCCTGATGCTGTTCCCAGTATCATCAGATTTTTATTTTTTTTCATACGCAATCCCCAACCTATATATAAATCTCGTGAATTAATCTCTCATTTCAGTATACATAAACTTTTGCTTTTTAGTCAAATTATATTTTTTTATTTTCTTATCAAATTTTTTTATTCTGACATCTCTGTGCCACAATTATATAGTATCATTATAACAAAAGAAGCAAAATTAAAAAAATAAAACAGCCCATAAAATACCCCCCAAAAGAAAAGCTGGCAGATTAAGTTAAAAAATGTCAGCTTTTTTGATATAATTAATTTGTACAGCAGCAAAATTTTCTGAGGAGAAACAAATGAATAAAAGAATTTTAATTGTTGAAGATGAATGGAAACTGAGAAGAATTGCTTCGGACTTTTTAAGAAAAGAGGGATTTATTGTTATTGAGGCTGAAGACGGAGAACAAGCTTTGGATTATATTGTAAGTCAAAATTTTGATCTTATCATACTTGACCTTATGCTGCCGAAAATAAACGGCTGGGATTTATTGAAAGAAATAAGAATAAAAGATTCTGCTCTTCCTGTTATTATGCTTACAGCGAGAGGAAGTGAGGAAGATATTCTGAAAGGATATGAAATGAAAGCAGATGAATATATTGTAAAACCTGTAAGTATGAAAGTGCTTGTTGCAAAAGTAAAAGCATTTTTAAGAATACACAGTCTTGCTGACATAATCACTTTCGGAGAGCTGGAAATAAATTCCACAAACAGAGAGGCAAAACTGACAGGAAATTCTCTTGACCTTTCACAAAAAGAATTTGAACTTCTGCTTTTCTTTATAAAAAATAAAGGACAGGTATTGTCAAGAGAGCGGATTATTACATCTTTGTGGGGATATGATTACGACGGAGATATAAGAGCCGTAGATTCCCAAATAAAAAGAATAAGAAAAAAACTTGAAGGAAAATATATAAAAACAATAAGAGGTGCCGGTTATAAAATAGAGGAGGAATAATGAGTATTCGTAATAAACTTTTCTTCCTGATTGCATCTGTTATCACCATGATTATGTTTTTTATGGTAGCTTTCAATGAAGTCTATTTTGAAAAATATTTTCTGAAAATAAAAAAGAACCAAATTTTTGCTCTTTCAAATGAGATAAAAGACCCTCGTTCTGTTATTGATTTCAGTTCTATTGAAGAAAAGAACAATGTAAAAATATATATTATAAACGAAAGATACCTGCATGATGTGGATATTTCACTTTCACGGGAAGATATAAATGAACTTTTTGCCAATCCGAAAAAATTTGTTTTCAGGCTTACTGATACATCTTTTTCTCTTGACAAAGAACTGACAATTATCACATCATACAGTAAAAATCAGCTGCTTGTTATAAGTACACCTTTCAGTTCTGTGAAAGAGCCTGTGAATATTATTACATCTTTCCACCTGAAAATAGTTATTACAGCACTGTTTCTTGGATATATTCTTTCAATAATTCTTTCAAGAGTAATCACAACTTCCATTATCACAATGGGAGAAACTGCAAAGCGTGTGGCAAAACTGGATTTTTCACAGGAATTTAAATCTTACTCAAATGATGAAATCGGTGTTTTGGGGGAAAATCTGAATATTATGTCCCGCCAGCTGAAATACAGTATTGACCAGCTTCATGAAGATATTGAAAAAGAAAGAAAAATAGACAAACTGAGAAAAGAATTTATTTCAAATGTCAGCCATGAACTGAAAACTCCCATTGCTATAATAAATAATTACTGTGAAGGTCTTAAAGAGGGAATAGCTGATGATAAAGAAACTTCGGATTTTTATCTTGATATTATAATGGAAGAAACTGAAAATATGAATAAACTTGTTCAGTCTCTGCTGTTTCTTTCGAGAGCAGAAAGAGGGTACCTTTCTTTTACTTCTGAGCCTTTTAATATTCAAGAAATTATTGAAAATGAAGTAAAAAGAGCTGAAAACAGTTCAGGAGGAAAATATAAAATAAACATCTGTATAGGAAATCCTATTTTCTGCGGAGACAAGGAACAGCTCAGCACTGTTATTAAAAATCTTGTGGAAAACAGTTTTAAATATACAGAGCCTGAAGGAACTATCTCTATAACGGTTGAAAATAATAAATTTTCAATTACAAACACATCAAATATTACCGAAAAGGAGATAGAAAGTATATGGCAGCCATTTTACAGAGCTGACAAAGCAAGAGACAGGAAACTCGGAACAGGTCTGGGGCTTTCTATTGTAAAAGAAATTCTCGAAAACCACAATCTTAATTTCGGCGTTTATAAATCTGAAAACAATATCACTTTTTGGTTTGAAGGAGGCAGAGAATGAAAAAGATAATACTTACTGTTTTTGTTCTGTCAGTATTTACAACTGAAGCAAAATACAGCAAAGAAGATGATCCTTTAAGACATATAAACGAACCACATATAGAATATCTCTCTGCCGAGCAGAAAGAAAAACTTCTTTCTATAAGAAGAGAATATTTTACCCAGCTGAAAGATGTTCAAATACAATTCAGAGAACTTAGAAAAGAAGCCAATCTCTGCATGATGAACAATGATGAAATAAAATATGAAAAAATTCACGACAAAATGAATGAACTTAAACTCCACAGAGAACAAATAAAAGAAAATTACAGAAGAAAAATTGAAAAAGTTTTGGATGAATAATTTTATTTTTAGGAGGTACTTAAATATGAAAATTTTTGATGGACATGCTGATATATGGTGGGATACAACTTTAAAAAGAAAAAATGGTCTTGAAAATATTATAAAAAATTTTCATGCTGAAAGATTAAAAACAGGAAAAATTTTTGGAGGAATTTTTGCTGCATGGCTTGATAATGAAATTCCTGAAAAAGATTGGGAGAAAGAGTTTATTTATATGCTCAATGCTGTTAGTTCTGAGATAAATTCAAATAAAGATATTTTAAATATTATAAAAAGTAAAGAAGATATCCCAAGTAATATAAGCAATGAAAAATTTTATGTTCTTATGGGAGTAGAGGGATTAAGAGCTATAGATACTAATCTTGATTGGCTGGATACCCTTTACAACCTTGGATATAGACATGCTTCTCTTACATGGAATGAGGACAATCTTTTAGCTGGAGGAGCTGGGGGAACTAATGAATATGGACTCACTGAAATTGGAAAAAAAGTTATTGAGAAAATGAATAGACTTGGAATGGTTATAGATGTTTCCCATGCTAACGAAAAAACTTTTTGGGATATAAAAACAATCTGTACAAAACCTTTTATCGCTTCACACTCAAATGTAAAATCTCTTTGTGATGTTCCTAGAAATCTTACTGACGAACAGATAAAAGCTATCGCAGAATCAAAAGGAGTTATTGGTGTTAATGCATATATAGGGTTTATCAAAAAATCTGATTATTCAAATCCAGTTCCTGTAAAAAATCCCGATAGAACTAATATTCCAAATATTTCTGATTTAGCAGATCATATTGATTATATTGTTAATCTTGTAGGAGTCGATTATGTAGGATTGGGATTTGATTTTTGTGAATATCTTTCTGAAGAACTTAAAAATGCTAATCCTTTAAATCTTGAAGATGCTTCAAAATCTCAAAATATGATAGATGAACTTAGAAAAAGAGGATACTCTGAAAAAAATATTGAAAAAATAGCTTATAAAAATTTTCTTCGTGTAATCTCTGAAGTTTTATAAAAAAGCTGTTGTATTTATAGAATTGTAAATACAACAGACTTTTTTATTTTTTAATATCTGATTTTATAATATACAAGTCCTATATATTCCCAAAAAGCCGAATATAAATCTTTCAGAACTTTAAACTGCGGAATATATGCCAAATTATTCTGTTTCACCTGATGAGCTGTAAAATCACATGGAACAGGATAAAATTCCAAAATTTCATCTTTAAAAACTTCCATGCTTCTTGGCATATGAACAGCTGAAGTTATAAGAAGAGCGGATTTTATTTTTTCCTCTCTCATTATATTTTTTATCAACACGGCATTTTCTTTTGTATTTCTGCTTCCCTCTTCAATTATAATATCCTCCTGAGGTATTCCGAGAAATACAAGTTCTCTCTTGTAAACAGAGCTTTCGCTCTCCTTGTTTTGTAAAGGACTTCCTCCGCTTATATAAATCTTTTTCGGATTTTTGTTATACAGTTGGGCTGTTTTCATAATTCTTCCCACAGCATTTTTCTGCGGTATATTTCCCTCAAGAGTATCTGTAATTATTCCACCGCACAGAAGCACATAAATTTCTCCCTTGTCTGCCATATCTTCTGAAATAACAGGATATTGTTTTTCAAGTTTTAAAATAATCGGATCTGCAAAAAATTCACACGAAAAAAGATACAACATTCCGCTTATAATCCATAAAAGAAAACCGCTTCTGAATTTTCTGCTCCACATATTACTTATTCCTATAAGAAAAAAAACTATAATTATGGGAAGAGGAGACAATATTCCCATTGATATAAATTTTTGTAATATAAACATCTCTGCTCCTTTTTTACTGTTCTGTTGCTGTAAAATTATCTATAATATTCTGCCATAAATTTTGTTCTTTCAAAATCAGTTCAATAATCTCTCTCACAGCTCCGTATCCGCCGTTTTTTGAAGCTGTATAATCAGCAATTTCCTGTATCTCTTTCACAGCATCATTGGGACAAGCGGAAAATCCACATAGTTTCATCGGTTTCAAATCTATTAAATCATCTCCCACATATGCTGTTTCTTCCAAAGTAAAATTATATTTTTTAAGAATTGTTTCAAGATCTTTGACTTTATCTCTACTTCCCTGAAAAATTTCCTGTATCCCCAGTTCTTTTCCTCTTCTCTCCACAATTTTGGAAGTTTTTCCTGTAATAATCGCAAATATTATTCCCTGCTTTACAGCCTGACTTATTGCCAGTCCGTCTTTTACATCAAAAGCTTTCATTTCATTTCCCATATTATCTATATATAATTTTCCGTCTGTCATAGTTCCGTCAACATCAAGAACAATCAGTTTTATCATATCCATACCTCCGATTTTTTATCTCTGTAAATCATACCATAATTTTAAAATTTATGAAATAAAAAAAGCTTCTGCACCTTTTTTAATACAGAAGCTTTCATATTTTTTATTAATAAATTGGGTTAAGCATAAACTCTGTGAAATCTCTTACAAGAGCTGCTGTTTTTTCATTTTTATCACGAACAGGGTTGAATTCAACTATATCCACTGATGTGATAAAGTAATTTTTAAACAGGAATTTGAATGTTTTGTAAATATCATCTTCATCAAATCCGTTTTTAACAGGTGTACTTACTCCGGGTGCTGCTATTGGATTCATTGAATCTATATCAAAACTGATATGAATATCTTCAACTTTCAAGTAATCTTGAATTTCTGCAAGAACACTGTCTATTCCTTTACGAAGTACATCTTCATAGTGGTATACTTTTATTCCAAGTTTTTCAATAACATCTCTTTCTCTTACATCTATATCTCTTGTTCCAAGGATAACTACATTTTCAGGTTTTATTTTTGCTCCTTCAAAGAAACAATTTACCATATCCTCGTCCCCTTCTCCCTGTAAAAGTGCAAGAGGCATTCCATGAATATTTCCTGTAATTGTAGTTTCATCTGTATTCATATCTGCATGGGCATCAATCCAGATAACTCCAATCTCTTTTGTCTTTGCAACTCCTGAAATTGTTCCAAGAGCTATTGAGTGGTCCCCTCCTATTGTAATAGGTCTGTATCCGTCTTCAATTGCTTCGTTTATTGATTTTGCCACTTTTTCACAAGTATGAAGAATTGTGTTTTTGTATTTCATGTTAGGATGATTGAAATCTTCTCTTTGCTTATCAATTTCAATAATTTCCATTTCATCAAATGTATCAGGATAATTTTCCACAAGAACATCTACACCGAACTCAATTCCTGATTTGTCTGCTCCAAGATTTAAAGGCACACCAAAAATTTTATTTTTCATTTTTTCTGTATAGATATACATTGCATCTTCATCTTCAATTACATTGATATATTCAAGATTAGGGTCTTCCATTCCCTGAAGATGTGTCTTAGTTTCTCTAAGTTCATCAATGTAGTCTATAATCTCTTTGCTTATTCTTTCTCCCGGAACAATAATAGGGATACCAGGCGGATAAGCCATTATCATTTCAGCACAAATTTTTCCTTCGCTCTCTTCAAAAAGAACTTTATTTTTTTCAGAATAGAAAGCTTCCCTTGGTACAAGAACAGGTTCTGGGATAGCAGGTATTCTCAAAGTTTTCATATGTTTAATCTCTTTTGTATCATAAAATCTTTTGCTGATATCTTTAAGAGCATTTAAAAGTTTTAATGCACTGTCAGGAGTATCTCCGATTGTAATAAGTCCAAGAACATTATAGAAATCTGAAAGTTCCATTTGAATATTGTAATCATCAGTCAGGATTGTTTCAAGTTCAAAACCTGTAATTCCAAGTCCCTTTGCTGATATTGTAATTTTTGTAGGATCAAAAGCAAATATTCCCTCTCTTCCCACTATTTCTGCTCCGAATGAATGTATTCCCGGAATTTTATTTATCTCTGATCTTAAATAATTTGCAAGTTCGATTGTTCTTGTAAGAAGTTCTCTTCCATGAATTGCAATTTGTCTTCTTGCACAGTCAAGAGATGCCATCAAAGGATATGATGGTGATGTTGTATGTAATAAACTTAATATCTGCTGAACTCTGTTTGCATCAACTCTGTTTGAATTTACATGAATAAGAGACATCTGTGTCATTGCACCAAGAATTTTGTGTGTACTTTGACAGCAGATATCTGCCCCTGCATCGACAGCTGATAACGGTAAATCTTCATGGAAATGAAGATGAGGTCCGTGAGCTTCATCAACTATTAACGGAATATCATAACTATGAACTATATTTGCTATTTTTTGAATATCAGTAGCCACTCCGTAATATGTAGGGTTAATAATAAGTACTGCTTTTATATCTGAATGCTGTTCAAGCATTTTTTCCACTGTTGAAGGTCTTACTCCATGAGCAATTCCTAATTCTTCATCTATTTCAGGATTCATATATACAGGAATTGCTCCTGATAAAATTATACCTGCCGAAACTGATTTATGTACATTTCTTGGCACAAGTATTTTTTCTCCTGATTTTACAACAGACATTATCATGGCTTGAATGGCACCTGATGTCCCATTCACAGCAAAGAAACTTTTCTTTACTCCATATGCATCCGCTGCAAGTTCTTGTGCTTCTTTTATGCAGCTTTTTGGGTGGTGCAGTCCGTCTACCATTTTGAAAATAGTAACATCTATTTTGAATGGATTGGTCCCCATAAACTCCAAAAATTCTTCGTCCACTCCCTGTCCTTGTTTATGTCCCGGAACATGGAAAGGAACAATATTTCTTTTAACATATACATCTTTCAGCACTGTGAATAATGGTGTTAAATTTTGATTTAAAGTTGCCACTCTTACCTCCTTAATTCTTCTGATATGATTATCAATTTTTTTTATTTATGTTATAATGTAAACGCAAATTATTGTAGGATTTTTTTCAGTATTAGTCAACATTTATTTTTTGGAAAAGGAGAAAAAATTTGAAAAATTTTCTTTTATTTATTTCAGAGGGGTCTGAAACACTAGAGTTTTCGCCGTTTATCGACATCTTCGGCTGGAACAAAATAACAGGAGACAAAAAAGAAAAAATTAACATTGTAACAGTTTCTTACGGAAAGTATGTAAATGCTACTTGGAATATTACAGTAAAAACCGAACTTGATTTTGAAAAAGATTTGGAAAAACTTTATGAATTTGACGGAATTATTATTCCGGGCGGTTTTGGAATGGCAGGATTTTTTAAAGATATAAAAAAAGAAAGCTTTCAGGCTCTCCTGAAAAAATTTGATGAAGATAAAAAAATAATAATTGGAATATGTACAGGAGCAATAGCTTTGGGAGAAGCAGGAATTTTAAAAAATAGGAAAGCCACAACATACCGTCTTGATAATAAAAGATATTTCAATCAACTTTTTAAATTCGGAGCTGTTCCCATAGAAAAAAATATTGTACAGGATAAAAATATTTTTACAACTTCCAATCCACAATCAGCTCTTATTATGGGATTTAAACTTCTTCAAATTCTTTCTTCAAAAGAAAATGCCGAAAATGTTGCTTTTAATATGGGATATAAAATAAATGATGAAATTTAGCCGAATTTATGGTATCCTTTAAATATATACAAAAAAATTTTTTAAGAGGTGAAAATATGAAAATTGAAGAAGGAAAAGTAGTTACTCTTGAGTTTAAAGTATACGACAACAAAACAAATGAGTTATTGGAAGATACAAAAGAAGTTGGACCTTTCTTTTACATTCATGGATTTGGATATTTCGTTCCAAAAGTTGAAGAGGATTTGGAGGGAAAAGAAACAGGTTACAAAACAAAAGTTACTCTTACTGCTGAAGAAGGATACGGAGAATATGACGAAGATTTGGTAATGGAAATGGACAAAGCTGATTTTGCCGAATTTGAAGATATTTATGAGGGACTTGATTTTATAGCTGACCTTGACGACGGTTCTGAACAGTCTTTTGTTATTACAAAAATAGAGGACGATGTGGTAACTGCTGACGGAAACCATCCATTTGCAGGTAAGGATGTAAGATTTGAAATAGAAGTTACAGGAGTGAGAGAAGCTACTGAAAAAGAACTTGAAAAAGGGGAAGCTCTTTTCCAAGGATTTTAGAAAATATCGTCGATGCAGGAGGCTGAGAACTCGTCAGAGTTCTCAATGACCAGCAGAGCCGACGAACTGGAAAATTTTATTTATTAAATTTTCAGTTTGTTCCATAAAAAATTAATAAAGGAGTATAAAAATGAAAATAGCTTTAGGCTGCGACCACGGTGGTTATGAATTAAAAGAAAAAGTAAAAAAACATCTTGAAGAAAAAGGAATTGAAGTAATGGATTTAGGGTGTCATTCAACTGAATCTGTAAACTATCCTGTTTACGGAAAAGCTGTAGGACATGCTGTTGCTGACAAAGAGGCTGACCTTGGAATAGTTATCTGCGGAACAGGAATAGGAATTTCCATTGCTGCAAACAAAGTGAAAGGTGTAAGAGCCGCTCTTTGTATGAACACAACAATGGCAAGACTTACTAAAGAACACAACAATGCAAATGTTTTGGCTATGGGTGCAAGAATGATAGGAGATGTTCTTGCTCTTGAAATCGTTGATGCTTTCCTTGAGGGAGAATTTCAAGGAGGAAGACACAGCGAAAGAATTGCTATGCTGGAAGACTAATTTTTAAATAAAAACGGAGGAGATTATTATGGCAACTATTTTTACAAAAATAATCAACAGAGAGATACCTTCAGATATTGTTTTTGAAAATGATAAAGTTATAGCTTTTAAAGATATAAATCCTCAGGCACCTGTACATATTCTTGTTGTGCCTAAAAAAGAAATCCCTACAATAAACGATATCAAACCTGAAGATAAAGAGCTTATTGGAGAAATTTATCTTGCAATCGGAAAAATTGCTCAGGAAATGGGAATTGCAGAAGAGGGATACAGAGTTATCGCAAACTGTAACGAATATGGAGGACAGGAAGTATTTCATATCCATTTTCATCTTTTGGGAGGAGAAAAACTAGGAGCATTGGTTTAATTCAGAGAATTTTATTCTCTCATTAAACTATTTAATTTTAAAGATTTTAATAATAAAAAAAATTTTTTCGAAAATTTAGTATTGACATATTTTTTTTTTATACTATAATGTATCCATAAACAACGAATACAAATCGCTTAGTTTTATTATATAATTTCACTATTATACTTAATAAAAAAGCGGGGGACCCATTATATGAATAAAATTTTTATTCATGCTAACCTCGTAACACATTTTTCACGAGGGGGCTGGGGTCTTAGATAGATTTAGTCTATATAACGCCATGAAGCTTTCATGGCGTTTTTTTATGTTCATTTTCTTTGTGCAGACAAAGAAAACAAACCAAAATAAAAAT
>UQXM01000043.1 GCA_900545035.1 uncultured Fusobacterium sp.
CTTAGGATAAAAATAGTATATAATATAATAAAATATAAAATTGATAAGGAGAGGAAAAATGAAAAGTTTTGATTTATTGAATGAAAAGCAGAAAGAAGCAGCAACATATATAGACGGTCCTCTTCTTATAATTGCAGGTCCCGGATCAGGAAAAACAAGAACTCTTGTAGAAAGAGTATCTTATATTTTAAACAATACAGAAGCAGAGCCTGAAAATATACTTCTTGCCACTTTTACGGAAAAAGCTTCCAGAGAACTGATAACAAGAGTTTCTGAAAATATAGACAGCAGTATAAATTTGAGTGAGATGTATATCGGTACAATTCATTCTATCTGTCTGAGAATAATAGATGAAAATATTGAAAAATCAATTCTCAAAAAAAATTATAAGGTACTGGATGCTCTTGAGCAGAGATTTTTTATTTATACGAAATTGAAAAGATTTGAAGCTGTTGAGGGATTTGAAAAATTTTTTGAGGGAATGAATGCTGCAAACAGGTGGAAAAAAGCCGGTATTCTTCAAAAATGGATAGACAAAATAAATGAAGAAAGATTGGACAATGAAAAAGCAAATACAAGCAGGAACAGCAGAATTATTTTTTTAAATAAAATACATGAAATATATAGAGTTCTTTTGTTTGAAGAAAACAGCATTGATTTTTCAAATATTCAGCTGGAATGTTACAGGCTCCTTATTGAAAATCCTGAAATTTTAAAAAATATTCGTGAGAAAATTAAATATCTTATGATAGATGAATATCAAGATACAAATCCTATACAGGAAAGAATTTTTTTATTGATTGCAGGGGAGAAAAAAAATATTTGTGTTGTGGGAGATGACGATCAAGGGATTTACAGATTTCGAGGAGCAACAATAAGAAATATTCTGCATTTCCAAAAAAATTTTAAAGAGGGAGAATGCAGAAAAATTGAACTCGATATAAACTACCGTTCCAATGAAGATATAGTTAATTTTTGCAATAAATGGAACAGCCTTTTAAAATGGGACGGGTGGAGATATCCTAAAAATATTGTGTCAGGAAAAGAGAGAATTAACAATACTCTGGGAGTAATAAAAATATCTGAAAAAACAGAAAACAGGTGGGAGGAAAAACTCTGCCGTTTTATTCATTATCTGAAAAGAATAGGAAAGATTGAAGATTTTAATCAGATTGCTTTTTTATTTCGTTCAGTGAGAAATTACAGGTCTTTAAGGCTTATGGAAGCTCTTGAAATGAGAGGTATTCCTGTTTACTCTCCCCGTTCGGATATGTTTTTTAAAAGAGAAGAGATAAAGTTTTTAATCGGAGTATTTTTGAAGATACTGCCAAATACAAAAGAGATTGTGTTTGGAAAAAATTACGGGGCAGAGGGATATTACAAAGAATGCCTGATGACAGCGGAAAATGCTGTGAAAAAGGACGAAGTTTTACAAAATTATATAAATTCTGCAAAGGAAAGAGGAATTTTTCCGAATTTTTTAAAATTGTTTTATGAAATAATTACTGTTCCATGTGAAAGCATAAAAAACTATATGAATTTTGAAGAAAATCATATTTTGAAAAACAGAGGTACATACAATTTTGGAATAATGTCGCAGATTTTAGAAAAATTTGATAATCTGTGCAGTTTGGAAAATATTACGGAACAAAATTCTGCAAAGATTGTAAATTATTTTTTTAATATACATTTGAAATTTTTAATTGATTCAGGTATGGGAGAATATGAAAATATGAAAGAGTATGCTCCCAAAGGGGCTGTTTCTTTTCTTACAGTTCATCAGGGAAAGGGGCTTGAATTTCCTTGTGTGATTGTCGGTTCACTGGAAGAATATCCCACTGTTGAAAAAGACAAGATACAAGAACAGCTGGAACTTGATATCACAAAAACTTTTGAGCCTGAATACAGAATAAAAGAATTTGATTTTTGGAGAATATATTATACAGCATTTTCAAGAGCACAAAATCTTTTGGCACTTACCTGCATAGAAAACAATTACAAACCTGTACCGAGCATACCTTTTAAAAGTGTGTATGAAGATTTAAAAGATGCGGCAGACAAAGATTTTGAGTTTCACAAACTGAATTTTGAAGAAGTAAAGGAAATAAATATAAAAGAGATATTTGCTTTTACATCTCATATCAGTGTTTATAAATCATGTCCTCTTCTTTATAAATTGGAAAAAAAATATGAGTTTGTTTTTCCAAAAAACAGAGGAATGATTTTCGGGATTCTTGTTCACGAAACTTTGGAAGAGATAAACAGAGATATATTTAATAAAAAAATTATTTCAAATGAAATAATTTTACAAAAGTTCAGAGATAATTACAGCAATCTTAATAGAAAATATAAAATTGATTTAGATGAAGAAGTTTTAAAATCGGGAGAACATGATATTCTTAATTATTATAAAAATTCCTCAGAAATTTACAATAATATAAAAGATATTGAAATAAAGCTTTCTTTTGTGAAAGACAGATATATTCTTGAAGGAACAGCAGACCTTGTTATTGAGAAAAACGGAGAGCTTGAAATAATTGATTTTAAAACAGGAAAGCGTGGAAGCACAGAAGATATTTATATTAATCAGTTGGAAATATATGCTTATCTTTTAAGAAAAAAATATAAACGAGAGATACGAAGAGGAAAACTTTATTATTTGGAAGAAGAAAATGAGCAAAAAATAACAGAGATTGTATTTACAGAAGAGAATCTGAAAAATGCTGCAGAAGATTTTGATTGTACAGCTGAAAAAATTCTTTCTGAAAATTTTGAAACAGAGTTTGATTTAAGAAAGGGAAAATGTATTTCATGTATTTTTGCAGAATACTGTAAAAACCAAAATGAAAGTTTACAGAACGAGGAAAAAGGTATATAATATTCTGTAATTATATTTAAAAGTATATTCAGAAAAGGTGAGAATTAAAATGTATGCAGAGATACAAAAAAATGCTGAAACAACAAGAATTAATGAATTTATATCAGCAGTAAAGGAAAGAAATTTTGGAATAATTGATATTACAGACAACGGGGTAAGAAAAATAGGGGTGTTGGGAAAAGAGCATCACAAACTTTCTGATTTATGGGATAAGTTTGAAGATACAGTAAAAGAGATACATTTTATAGAAAAACCTTATAAATTTACAAGCAGAGATTTCAAGAATTCAGATACAGTGATAAAAATAAGAGATGTGGAGATAGGCGGTGAAAATTTTGTTCTTTTTGCCGGACCGTGTTCAGTTGAAAACAGAGAAATGGTTATGGAGATTGCGGCTGAAGTAAAGAAAAACGGCGGAAAAATTTTAAGAGGAGGGGCTTTTAAGCCAAGAACTTCTCCTTATGATTTTCAGGGATTGGAAGAAGAGGGACTTATTTACATGAGGGAAGCCTGTGATAAATACGGTCTTTTAATGTGTACAGAAATTATGGACAGCAGAAATATTGACCTTGTATGCAGATATGCAGATATTTTGCAGGTGGGAGCAAGAAATATGCAGAATTTTTCTCTGCTGAAAGACTTGGGGAAAATTAACAAACCTGTTCTTTTAAAAAGAGGAATGGCAGCAGCGATTTCTGAATTTCTCATGGCGGCAGAATATCTTATTGCTTATGGAAACAGTGAGATAATCTTGTGTGAGAGAGGAATAAAGACTTTTGAAAAGATGACAAGAAACACTGTGGATATAAATGCTGTGGCTCTTATAAAAGAACTTTCTCATCTGCCGATAGTTATAGATGCAAGTCACGGAACCGGAATAAGAAATTTGGTTGAGCCTGTTACATTGGCAGGAATAATGGCAGGTGCTGACGGAGCAATGATAGAGGTACATAAAAATCCGTGCTGTGCAGTTTCAGACGGAGATCAGACACTTGATTTTGAGATGTTTAAAAATACGGCAGAAAATATATTTAAAACAGCGGAGTTCAGAAAATCATTAAAATAAAGGAGAATTATGTTTGCAGATAAAGGAAAATATTTTCAGATAAATAATTTGGAAAAATATAAAATAACAGCAGTATATACTACAAAAGAAATAGGAGATATTGATATTCTTTTTAAAGACAGAGAAAAAAGTTCTGAAAATATAGAAAAATATTTTGGAAAAAAGAACAGTGTTGTTGTTTATGCAAAACAGAGCCACACAGATAATATAGTTTTTATTACAGATGAAACAGACAAATATTTTTATGAAGATGTGGACGGATTTATAACCAAGAGAAAAGATATTGTGCTTATGACACAATATGCTGATTGTCTGCCTGTTTTTCTTTATGATAAGGTTAATGATATTATAGGAGTATGTCATTCTGGGTGGAAAGGAAGTTTTAAAGGGATAGGAATAAAAGCTGTGGATATGATGAATGAAAAATACGGCTCAAAACCTGAAAATATAATTATTGCTTTGGGAATAGGAATTCAATGTAAAAATTATGAAGTGGGGGAAGAGTTCTATAATCAGTTCAGAGAAAAATTTGATAATGAACTTATTGAAAACTCTTTTAAATTTATAAACGGAAAATGGCATTTCGGAAATATAGAATTTAATAAAACAAGATTTTTAAGAAAAGGTGTTCTTCCTGAAAATATTATTGTTTCAGATGAATGTACATATGAAAATTCAAGATTTAATTCATTCAGAAGAGAAAAAAATAAAAACAGAAATGCCGGAATTATATTTTATACAAAATAAAAAATCCTCGAAAGAGGATTTTTATTATATATCACTTAGTACTTTTATAACTTTTCCGACAGCATAGAAATGTTCTCCCGGTCCTATATATATAGGAGTATAATTTGGGTTGTCGCTTATAAGTGCTGTATAATTTTTAGTTTTTTTCAGTCTTTTTACATAAGCCATATCATCAACGAAAAATGCTCCTATATCTCCGTTTCTGATTTCTACATTTTTTTTACAGATAATTATAGAACCATCTTTTATTGTAGGTTCCATAGAATCCCCCACAACATTTACAGCAAAAATATTGTTGCTGCTGTTGCGAAGTCCCGGCAGGACTATATAATCTGTGATATCTTCATCTGTAAAAGCTCCTGTTCCTGCTGATATTCTTTCAAAAAGAGGAACAACATTTTCAGTTTCTTCCAAAAGATTGTGCATTTTATTTTTATCTTTTTCTTTTATTTCACTTTTAAGTTTTTCTAAAGTATCTAAAATAACTTTTGGTGTTCTCTCAACAGCAGCAAGATAAAACATATGCTGTTTTTGCTTTTCATTCAGATTAAGAGCTTCGGCTATTTTTTCAAGTATATCTTGACTGGGAGGGTTTCTTACTTCCCCTCTTTCGATTGAGTTAAAATATGATTGAGTTATACCTGCAAGTTTTGCAAATTTATTCTGGCTGTATCCCAATTCTTCTCTTTTTGTTTTTAAGAAAGTAATAAAATCCATAGGTAGCCTCCTTACACCTGTTTATAGTTAAATTGTACTATAAATTTTAATAGATTGCAAGAAAATTAAAAAACTATTGACAAATATAGATAACAAGAATATAATAGTTATAGATAAATACAGATAACTTTAAAAAAAGAAAAATCACTGGAATATGGAGGTATTGTTATGAGAATACTGATAAAAGATAAAAAATGGAATCTGTTTGTGGGAAACATTGTTTTAGTATGTGACATTCATGAAAAAAATGGTATTTTCAGCATAGAATTTCCATACGGTGATAAAAAAATATCTTTAAAAAGTAATAATATAGACAGAACTTTAAATTATTTGGAAAATATATTTTTAAATGCAGATACACAAATTTCTGAAAAAAGTGCTTAAAAAATCCGGGAAAATTTTCCCGGATTTTTCTATTTTTGATTTTGAGTTTTTGCTTTTAATTTTGCAGCTTTTCTCACAGGAGCAATAAAAGATGCAATTATCATTCCTGCAACACATGGGATAACCCAGACAAATCCTTGTTCAGCCAAAGGAATTTTCTTTAAGAAAACAGAAAGAGCATCTATTTTTAAAACTTTAACTCCGATTTCTTCAAGTGTGATTACAAGAAGTGTTATATAAGTAGCAGCTCTGTAAACCAATACATGTTTTACTCCAAAAATATTTAAAAGAATAAGAATGATTGTTACCGGATATAAAATACATAATACAGGAACTGAAAGTTTTATGATAAAATCAACTCCTCCTATTGCCATAACACCTGAAAAAATACAAATAATAACAGACCATGCTTTGTAAGGAACAGGTGTCAGTCTTGCAAACCAGTCGCTCGCAATAGCCACAAGTCCAACAGATGTCGTAAGGCAAGCAGCAGCCACACAGATACCGAAAGCTATTTTTCCGGCAGATCCAAGAGTAACTTCAGCAAGATAAAGAGCAGCACTTGTAGTAGAAAATGTTCCCACACCGCTTACTTTTGCTCCAAGATACATTAAGCTGAAATAGATAAGTCCCAATCCAAGAGCGGCAATAAGAGCTGAACCTGAAAGAAAATATCTTTGTTCTTTTTCATCAATTATTCCTTTTCCTTCAAGTCCTTTTATAATTACAACACCGAAAAGTACAGATGCAAGAGCATCCATTGTCTGGTATCCGTTTACAAATCCATTTGCAAAAACTCCTGTTACATTTTTATCGACAGCATTTCCTATATCTCCTGTTACTCCAAGCACAGCAATAGCTGCCAGAATAATCAAGATAATCGGAGTAAGAAATTTTCCGATAATATCAGTGATTTTTGATTCTCTTATAACAAGGATAAGAGTAACACCGAAGAAAATCACAGATGTAATAACCGAAAGAATAAACGGATCTGTATTTGGAAAAGATGGAAGCACTCCCATTTCAAAAGTAGTAGAACCTGTTCTCGGAATAGCAAACAGAGGTCCTATTACGATTACCAGTGCAGTACAGTATAATGTATTAAATCTTGAAGAAATTTTTACTGAAAAATCTTCAAGTTTTCCCACTTTTGTAAAAGCAAGAACTCCTAAAAGAGGAAGTCCCACTCCTGTCAGCAGAAATCCTATTCCTGCCAAAAGCCAGTCTTTCCCCATTGCAATTCCTAGTGAAGGGGGAAAAATTAAATTTCCTGCTCCGAAGAACATAGCAAACAGAGCAAATCCCAAAATCAAAACTTCTTTTTTCCTGTTCATAAAATAAAATCCTCCTGAAAATATCATAAAAATAATTTGTAACTTATTCATAAAAAAAGCAGCCACAGTAATTAGGCTGCTTAATTAAACTAAGTTATATAAAACACATCACGGCAGAACAAATCGGAGATGTATTAAAGAAGTCCTAATATACTTTTAAAATTCATATTCAGTTTCAGACTTTGTATGACTATTATGCTGACTATTATGAATATTGAAAGTATATGTATCATCTGAATCTCCTTTTTTTTAAAATATTTGTTTAACCTGTAAAAATTTTATCAGAGAAACAGGATTGTGTCAATAATTATTTTTTTCAATATTAAAAAAGCATATCTTGGAGCATAAATTTTTAATACTGTTGTCAATAATTATTTTTTTCAATATTTAGGATTAACTTGGATATATGAATGTAATAATCATTTTTATAAAGAGATAAAAAGAACATAAAAAATGAAAAAACACTCAAAATTTATGACAACAGTATTAAAAATTTATGCTCCAAGATATGCTTTTTTAATATCGGGGTTATTAAGAAGTTCCTGTGCAGGTCCTTCCAAAGTAATTTTTCCTGTTTCAATAACATAAGCATAATCTGCTATTGAAAGAGCCATTTTTGCATTTTGTTCAACAAGAAGAATTGTAACTCCCTCTTCTTTTAATTTTTTTATTACAGAGAAAATTTCTTTTACAAAAAGAGGAGAAAGTCCCATTGACGGTTCGTCAAGAATAAGAAGTTTCGGTCTGCTCATAATAGCTCTTCCCATTGCAAGCATTTGCTGTTCTCCTCCTGAAAGAGTTCCTGCCATTTGATTTTTTCTTTCAGACATTCTTGGGAAATCTTTATAAAATTTTGCTCTGTCTTTTTCAAGATTTTCCGGAGTATCTTTTACAGTAAAAGCTCCCAGTTTTAGATTATCTTTAACTGCAAGTTTTGCAAAAATTCTTCTTCCTTCCGGAACTTGCGCAATACCTGCCTGACAAATTAAGTGAGGCTTTTCTTTTGTGATATCTTTTCCACGGAAAATAATTTTTCCTTGTTTTGAATGGATAAGTCCTGAAATAGTCTGCAGTGTTGTAGTTTTTCCTGCTCCGTTTGCACCGATAAGAGAAACTATTTCTCCCTCTTTTACTTTCAGAGAAACTCCTTTCAGAGCATGAATATTATCATAGTAAACATGCAGGTCTTTTATTTCTAGCATTGTTTTTGCATCTGTATTCATAAAAATTATTCCTCCTCGTCCTGTCCAAGATATGCAGTAACAACTGCAGGAGTATTGATAACTTCAATAGGATCCCCTGCCGCAATTGTAGTTCCGTGATCCAAAACCACAAGTCTCTCACATATTCCAAGAACAAGTTTCATATCATGTTCAATCAAAAGAATTGCAATATTGAAACGATCTCTTATCAAACGGATAGTATTCATAAGCTCTTCTGTTTCAGTGGGATTCATTCCTGCTGCAGGTTCGTCAAGAAGAAGCAGTTTTGGATTTGTTGCCATTGCTCTTGCAATTTCAAGTTTTCTCTGTTTACCGTAAGGAAGATTTCCTGCTGCTGTATCGGCATATTGGTCAAGATCAAAGATTTTTAAAAGTTCCATTGCTTTTTTCTTTGCCTCTTTTTCTTCTCTCCAGTAATTTGGAAAACGGAAAATTCCTGTAAGAATACCGTATTTCATATTGAAATTATTGGCAACCAAAACATTATCAAGAACAGACATATATTTAAAAAGTCTGATATTTTGGAATGTTCTTGCCAATCCTTTTTTTACTAATTTAAATGTAGGAGTTTTTGTTACAAGCTCACCGTTAAAGTGATATTCTCCGCTTGTGGGAGAATAAACTCCTGTAATAATATTAAAAACAGTTGTCTTTCCTGCTCCGTTTGGACCGATAAGACCAACCAGTTCGTTTTCTTTTATTTCAAGATTAAAATCTGTTACAGCTTTTAATGCTCCGAAGGTAATAGATATATTTTTTGCACTAAGTACAGTCTTGTTGTTATTCATCTTTATTACCCTCCTTGTTTTTTAAAAATTTTTTAATAATCGGTGTAATCTGAAATTCTTTACGCCCAAAAAGTCCTGAAGGACGGAATATCATAGTTAAAATCAGAAGCAATGAGTAAACAATCATACGATAATCTGAAAATCCACGAAGAATTTCCGGAAGAATAGTAAGAGCTATTGCTGACAGAATAGAACCTGTAAAACTTCCCATTCCTCCAAGTACAACCATTGTAAGAATATTTATTGAATAGTTAAAATCAAATTGTTTTGCTCCTAAAATTCCTAAGTGATGAGCGTATACAGCTCCTGCTACTCCTGCAAACACAGCAGAAACAGTAAAGGCAAAAGTTTTATAATAAGTTGTGTTTACTCCTGAAGCTCCGCTGGCAATTTCATCATCACGAATAGAAAGAACTGCTCTTCCATGACGGCTTGTCATAAGAGAGAACATCATCATAACAGAAATAACCATTACGAAATAAATTATTGTAAAATTGCTGTTTGTACGGGGAATACCACGAAGTCCCTGTGCTCCCCCTGTAAATTTGAAATATTCAATAAGAACTCTGATTATTTCTCCAAAAGCCAAAGTAATAATTGCAAGATAATCTCCGTTAAGTCTAAGAGCGGGAATACCGATTATAACTCCTACAATTCCTGCAACAATTCCTCCGATAATAAGAGCGATTATATATCCTGGCAGTCCTTCAACAATTCCTGATTTTGAAAACAGAGCAGCTGCATAAGCTCCCACTGACATAAAACCTGCATGTCCGATAGTAATCTGTCCCAAACATCCCACAGTTATATTAAGGCTTACTGCAAGAATAATATTGATACAGATGATAATTAAAATTCCGGTTTGATATCTGGAAATTACTCCCGAACCAATCAAAGCTCCTATTACACCGTAAAGAGCCAGAACCAGTATAAGAGTAAGAGTGTAGCTTAGTTTTTTATATTTATCCATTTTGTATTTCCTCCTATACTTTTTCTCTTATATTTTTTCCTAAAATACCTGTAGGTTTTACCAACAGAACAACAATTAATATTGCAAAAACAAAAGCATCTGCAAGCTGTGAAGAAAGATATGCTCTTGTAAGACTTTCAACAATTCCAAGAATAAATCCTCCAAGAACAGCTCCCGGAAGAATTCCTATTCCTCCAAGAACGGCTGCGATAAATGCTTTTATTCCGGGCATTGAACCCATAAGAGGCTGTACTTGAGGATAAGCAGATACATACAGAACAGCAGCAATGGCAGCAAGTCCGCTTCCGACAGCAAATGTCAGCTGAATGGTATGGTCTACATTTATTCCGACAAGTTTTGCAGCTCCGTAATCTTCACTTGTGGCAAGCATTGCTTTTCCGTATTTTGTTTTTTTCATAAAGTATTGAAGTCCGAAAGAAAGAACAAGTGTAACCGCAATTGTTACAACAGTTCCAAAATTCAGGTGCAGTTCTCCGAAAGTAATTGGAGGCTGATTGAATACTTTTGGGAATGGTCTTGTGTTTGGAGTAAAAAGTTTCATAAACACATTTTCAAGAAGCAAACTTACTCCGATAGCTGTAATAAGATTTGAAATTCTCGGAGAATTTCTAAGAGGTCTATATGCTACTCTTTCTGTAAACATTCCTAAAAGTACACAGATAAAAACAGCGGGTATTACAGTAAGCCATACAGGCAGTCCCATTTTCGTGAACATCGGAATACTGAAAAGGGAAACATAAGCTCCTACCATAATGATATCTCCGTGAGCAAAGTTGATTAATTGTGCAATACCATATACCATTGTATATCCCAGCGAGATAAGAGCATAAATGCTTCCAATCTGTAAACCATTTATAATTTGAAGCAAAAATTCCATATTTCTCTCCTTACATTAAAATTAGCTTTTTTTGAAGAAAAATTGTAAAAATAAAATTCTCTAATAAAAATATCAGTTGTTTAATTGCTCGTTTCACTAAAAGTATTCAATTTGCTGTATAAATCACGCAGATATTTTTAATACCGAGAATTTTATTTTTAACAATTCTCATAGTTTTTATTTAGTAGGCTCAACAACAGAGTCAAATGTATATTCTCCGTTTACGATTTTTAAAACTGTAACAGCTTTTACAGGGTTGTTTTTTTCATCGAAAGTAAGATGTCCTGTTACACCGTTATAATCAAGATTTTTAAGAGCTTCAACCACTGCTTGTTTGTCAGTAGTTCCGGCTTTTTCAATAGCAGCTTTCATCATGTATGCGGCATCATAAGAAAGAGCGGCAAATGAAGAAGGGTCTTCATTATAAACTTCTCTGTAAGCTTTTACGAAATTTTGAACTTTTTCAGACTGATCTTGCAGAGAGAAGTGATTAGTGAAGTATGAATTTTCAACAGCACTGTATGCACTTGGATCAAGTGTTTTTGCAACTCCGTCCCAACCGTCAGGACCGATAAATGCAGATTTAAGTCCTACTTCTCTTGCTTGAGTTGTGATAAGAGCAACCTGTTCATAATAATCAGGGATAACTAAAACATCAGGATTTGTAGGAAGAATTTTTGTAAGCTGAGCTCTGAAATCTTTGTCCCCGTCTGAATATCCCTCTTTGGCAACTACTTTTAATCCAAGTTTTTCAGCTTGTTCCACAAATGCTTTTGCAACTCCGTCTGAATAGTCGCTTGAGTTATTAACAACAATAGCAGCTGTTTCAGCTTTCAGATTATTTTTGGCAAAGTTCGCAAGAACAACTCCTTGATATGGATCAGTGAAACAAGTACGGAAAACATTTGGTCCTGCTTCTGTAATATTAAATTGTGTTCCCGTTGGTGTAATCATAGGCATATTGTCCTGAGCAGCAACTTCTGCAATGGCAAGAGTAGGTTTTGAAGGAGCATCTCCGATAAATCCTACAATTCCTTCATCAACCAATCTGTTGTAAGCAGTAATAGCTTCAGTAGGGTCTCCTTTGGAATCAAGAACGATAAATTCAACTTGTTTTCCAAGAACTCCTCCGTTTTTATTGATTTCATCCATAGCAAGTTTTGACCCGTTTGTAGCAGTAATACCATAAATAGCTACAGGTCCTGTAAGAGGAGCAGTCGCTCCAAGTTTTACCACATCTGTTTCTTTGGCAGTTTCTTTTGCACCTCCGCATGCAGTAAGAAGCAATGACATTCCTAATAAAGCAGCACTAAATTTTTTCATAATATGTTTCCCCCTTTAAAAATATAAT
>UQXM01000044.1 GCA_900545035.1 uncultured Fusobacterium sp.
TATCATGACAAGAAGTCCTTTTTCTTTTGCTTCTTCTTCAGATATCATTTTTATTTCATCAAAATTTTCTATTTTATTTACTTCTCCTATTATTCCGCTTGCCTGAGGCTCAACAATCTGTCCTCCTATATCCCAGTAAACTTTATATCCGTTATATTCCTGAGGGTTATGGGAAGCTGTTACCATTACTCCGGCTTGACATTTAAGTTCTCTCACTGCAAATGAAAGTTCAGGTGTACTTCTAAGTGATTTATAAAGATATGCTTTTATTCCGTTCCCTGCAAGAACAAGAGCTGTGTTGACAGCATACTCTGTAGAACCTACTCTGCAGTCATAAGCTATTGCAACACCTTTTTTCATTCCCTCTTCTCCAGAAGCAGAAATAATATAGTTTGCAAGTCCCTGAGTAGCTTTTCTTATCATATATTTATTTATTCTGTTTGTACCTACTCCTCTTATACCTCTCATTCCCGCAGTACCGAAACTGATATTTGTATAAAATCTTTCTGCAATCTCTTTTTCATCTCCTGCAATAGATTTCAGTTCATCTCTGTCTGCCTGATCTATATATTCTGAGTTCAGCCAAAGCTCATAATTTTTTAATACTTTTTCGTCCATGCCCAACATCTCCTTTAATTAAGTTATTCTGTGTCTCTATATTGTTATTACTTTATTTCAAGTTCATTTTTCAGATAATTAATTAAATCTTCCCTTGTTTCTTCGTTTCTCAATCCAAATTCTATATTGGCTTTCAAAAGTCCTATCTTATTTCCAATGTCATATCTTTTCCCCATAAAGTTATGAGCCACTACTTTTTCTCCGTCTTTCATCATTTTCAATATTCCGTCTGTAAGCTGTATCTCTCCACCTTTTCCCGCTTCTGTCTTTTCAAGATACTCAAATATTTTTCCGTTTAAAAGATATCTTCCAAGGCAGGCAAGTTTTGAAGGTGCTTCGCTCACAGAAGGTTTTTCTATAAAATCATCTATTTCAACTGTTCTTTCATCAAGTTCTGCTGTTGGTTTTACTATTCCGTATTTTGAAACATCTTCTTCTGGAACTTCCTGACATCCAAGAACACTTGCTCCGTATTTTTCATAAGTTTCAATCAGCTGTTTTGTGGCTGTTTTTTCGTTATAAACAATATCATCACCCAGAGCTATTACAAAAGGCTCATCTCCGATAAAAGGTTTTGCCTTTAATATTGCATGTCCCAATCCCAGAGGATGATTTTGTCTTACATAAAATATATTTGCCATTGATGAAAGATGAGTTACTTTTTCAAGCAGTTCCTCTTTTCCTTTTTCTTTAAGAGTTTCTTCCAACTCAAAAGAATAATCAAAATGGTCCTCTATGGAATTTTTATTTCTTCCTGTTATTATCACTATATCTTCTATTCCTGACTCTACAAGCTCTTCAACTATATATTGAAGAGAAGGTTTGTCCACTATTACAAGCATTTCCTTAGGCTGTGCTTTTGTTGCAGGCAAAACTCTTGTTCCAAGTCCGGCAGCAGGTATTACAGCTTTTCTTACTTTTTTCACGGCTTCCCTCCCCAAAATATTTTTATATTTTTATTTTATTTTTGAACCTGTTTTAACTGAACTGTCAACTTCAACAAGTTTTATTCTTTTCTTTTCTTCAGAGCTTAAAAGCATTCCTTGTGAAAGTTCTCCTTTAAGAGTTACCGGAGTAAGATTTACCACAGCAAGAACTTTTTTACCTACAAGCTCCTCAGGGTTTGGATAATATTTAGCAATTCCTGATACTATCTGTCTGATATTTTTTCCGTCATTTACTTTAAATTTTAAAAGTCTGTCTGATCCTTCCACTTTTGCAGCTTCAAGAAGCTCAACAACTCTTATGTCAACAGCTCCAAAATCATCTATTGAAATAGGATTTTCTATTTTTAAATCTTTATTTACAGGATTTTTTTCTTTAACTTCTTTTGCAACTTCTATTCTTGGGAATATCGGTGTTGCATTTCCAAGTTTATGTCCTGCAGGAATTATATCCCAGCCTTTTATATTTTCTATTAAAACTGTTTCAATATTTTCTTCAAATCCTAACTGATTCCATATTTTCTGAGCTGTTTCAGGCATATACGGAGATACAAGTACTGCTGTTTTATAAAGAGATTCAACAAGCATATTCATTACTCTTGCAAGTCTTGATTTCTGAGCTTCATCTTTTGCCAAAATCCAAGGCATTGTTTCATCTATATATTTGTTCATTCTTGAAATGAATTTCCAAATAAATTCAAGAGCTCTTGAAAATTCAAGTCTTGACATTGCGTCGTCAACTTGTGCAAGTGTATCGGCAAAAAGTGTTTTTACTTCTTCGTCTATTGCTTCAAATGTTCCGCTCTCCACAATCTCTTCCCCGAAATATTTTTTATACATTCCTAAAGTTCTGTTTAAAAGATTTCCAAGGTCATTTGCAAGGTCAGAATTTATTCTTGTAATAATTCCTTTTGTAGAATAGTCTCCGTCATTTCCGAAGGTAACCTCTCTTAAAAGATAATATCTGAATGCATCAAGTCCGTATTTTGCCACTTCATCAAGAGGAGCAACCACATTTCCTTTTGATTTAGACATTTTTTCTCCCTCAGAAGTCCACCAACCGTGAGCCACAACTTTGTCAGGAAGTTTTACTCCTGCTGAAAGAAGCATACAAGGCCAAATTATAGCATGGAATCTTAAAATATCTTTTCCAAGAAGATGAACAACTTCTCCCTCTGTCCATCTTTTTTCAAACTCTTCAGGATTGCTCTCATATCCTGCTGCTGTAATATAGTTTGTAAGTGCGTCAAACCACACATATGTAATATGTCCCGGAGCAAATTCAATAGGAATTCCCCACTCAAAAGTGTTTCTTGATATTGAAAGATCTTGAAGTCCTTGTTTTATAAACGATATAACTTCATTTCTTCTTGAACGAGGAAGAATGAAATCAGGGTGTTCGTCTATATGTTTTAAAAGAGCGTCCTGATATTTTGACATTTTAAAGAAATATGATTCTTCTTTTACCATTCTTAACTCTTTTCCGCAGTCAGGGCAGTGATTTCCATCTACAACTTGATTTTCGGGAACAAATGTTTCACACGAAACACAATATTTTCCTTCATATTCCCCTTTGTAGATATCCCCTTTTTCCCAAACAGTTTTTAAAATTTTTGCAACTGCTTTTTTGTGTCTTTCCTGAGTTGTTCTGATGAAATCATCATTTTTTATATTAAGTGCTTTCCACATTTCCATAAATCTTGGAGCCATTACATCTGTCCATTCCTGTGGAGTCATTCCTTTCATTTTTGCTGTTTCTTCTACTTTCTGTCCATGCTCATCTGTTCCTGTAAGAAAGAAAACATCATATCCCATTGTTTTTTTGTATCTGGCAATTACATCGGCTGCAATCGTTGTATATGCACTCCCAACATGTGGATCGCCGTTTACATAATATATCGGTGTTGTTACATAAAAATTTTTCGTCATTGATTTTTCCCCCTTGGATTTATTAAAACATTCATTTTTTATTTATTTTATTTTTAAAATTTCTTTTTCTGCTTCTTCATTCAGCTCAATAAGTTTTTCTCTCACAATTTCACTGAACTCTTTCGGATCAGCGTCAGCAGGAACATCAATCGGTTTTCCCACAACACACACAACTTTTGAAAAAGGTTTCGGCAGCTGAAATTTATCCCATGTTTTGCTGAACACCCATTTTTTGCTGTATGCTCCCCCCACAAGAATAAGCTGTTTTCCTGATTTCTGTGCCACATAAACCATTCCCGGTTTAACTTCATAGACAGGACCTTTAGGACCGTCAAGAGGTGTTCCCAAACTGTATCCCTCATTTTTTATCAGTTTTATAATCTGTACAAGACTTTTAACAGAATCTTTTCCCGACGAACCTCTTACCATTCTGTATCCCATTTTTTCCAAAGGAACAGATATAAGTTCTCCGTCTTTTGAGGGGCTGGCAAGTCCTGCTCTTTTTTTCAGAGCTTTCAGACATAAAAGAATTACCAGAAGTTTATTGTGCCACATTCCGCACACATAACTTTTTTTTCCGTCAATCTCTTTTTCCGCTCCGATTATTTTCACATCAAGAGTAAGAAATATAATTCTTAAAATATAGTACAAAATATTTCCGTACAATCTGTAATTTCCGTTTTTCATTTTTATTCTTCTCCTGTAATAAGTCTATACCAAAAATTATATCATACTTTGCTTATTTATTAAATATCTGAATAATAAAAAATTCCCAGTATATTTCTTATTTTATATACTGAGAATTTTTATGTCTGTAAAATTTTTATTTCACATTAGAAAAGTCCCGGAATATTCATTCCTCCAGTTACTCTTCCCATTTCTTTTTCAGAAAGTTCTTCTGCCTGTCTCATAGCTTCTTTTACAGCTGAAAGAACTAAGTCTTCAAGCATTTCTTTATCTTCAGCAGCTTCTTTTATAATTTCTTCTGAAATTTTGATGCTTAAAACTTCTTTTTGTCCGTTAGCTTTAACTACAACAGCTCCTCCTCCAACAGAAGATTCTACTTCTTTACCTTTTAATTCTTCTTGGATTTTCAGCATTTCCTGCTGCATAGCCTGAGCCTGTCTTAATATATCCATTTGATTGTTTCCACCGGCTTTAGGTGATTTTAATTTTCTAACCAATTTGAACTCCTCCTGATTATATTTTTGCTTTACAGTCTTGATTATATCACAGTACTGAAAACTTTTTCAATAGTTCTTTTTTATTTTATATCTGTATTTGGTGCATAAAGAACAGGTTTGCATATCAGCTCTTCACTTAGCACACTGTTTTTCTTCACAGTTTCAAATACTTTTTCGCCCATTACCTGTGCCATAAGATATTTTGGAAGATAATTTTTTATTACAGACTCAATTTTTTCCTCTTTTAAACTTTCAACAGTTTTGTATTCTTCCAATTTTAAAAATTCTGCCATATCGGAAACAGCTTTTTCTATTCCGCCGATTTCATCAACAAGCCCAAGTTTTACAGCTTCCTGCCCAAGCCACACTCTTCCTTCGGCAGCTTTCAGCACATCTTCTCTTTTCATATTTCGTCCCTCTGCCACTCTGTCCACAAATTCATTATAAACTTTCAGGCTTGAAGCATAAAGTTTATCTTTTTCATCAGCTGTAAGAGGTCTGTTAATATTTCCCAAATCTGCATATTTTCCTTTGGAAATATTTTCATTATTTATATCTATTTTTTTCATAAGCTCGGAAATGTCGGGAAACATCATAACAACACCGATAGATCCTGTGAGAGTTTCTTTGTCAGCATAAATTTTCTGTCCGGCAGCAGAAATATAATATCCTCCTGATGCTGCCACTCCTCCCATGGAAATATACACAGGTTTTGTTGTTCTTTTTATACTGTTATATATTATATCCGAAGCAAGAGCTGAACCTCCAGGAGAATTTACTCTTATAACAATTCCTTTTATATCGGGATTTTTTTCAGCTATCGCAAGTTCTTTCTGTATTCTTTCAGGAGTAACCGTTTCGTCGAATTTTTTATCCTCTTCAAAATAATTTATAGTTCCCTCTGCATAAATTACTGCAATTTTTGGATAAACAGTTTCGTCTTTTTCTTTTTTATCTGCTGTAAGTCTTGCAATATACTCTTTGATATTTATAATTTTTTTCATATTGTTCTCTGCCAGAAAATCTTCATAATATTCAGTTTCATCAATCAACCCAAATCTTTTCAGTGTTTCAGGATCGCTTAAAACCAAATCTCCTTCAAGAATTCTCTCATTCAAAGTATTTTTATCTATCTTTCTGTTTGCTGCCACAGTATTTACAAAATTTGTATACACATCATCATATATTTTGCTGTAATTTTCTCTGAATTCTCTGCTCATAGAATATTTTTCAAAGTTTTCCCCTGCGCTTTTATAATCTCCTATATGAATAACATTCATTTTTACTCCCAGTTTTTCTCCAAGAGCTTTGTAATAAGGTATTTCAACAAAATATCCTTTGATATCGGACATTGCTCCCGCTGTTGACGGCATAATAATTTTATCGGCAGAAGAAGCCACAAGATAACTGTTGTTATCAAAAGAAGGAGCATAAGCATATACTTTTTTCCCCGAACGCTTAAACTCTTTTATTTTTTCAGAAAATTCCTCTATCTGTGCTCTGTTCAATGCCACATCATCAAGTCTGAAAATAATTCCCTCTATTCTTGGGTCATTTTCTGCTTTTTCAAGATTTTTCAGAAGTCCGAAAAAGTTTATCTCTTTTCTTAAATCAAAAGGTGTTTTTATTCTGCTTTCCGCTATTTCATCTGCCAGTTTAAGTTCAATATATGTTCCTTCTTCCAAAGGTTTTTCTTTTGTTTCATATGATATTATTTTCCCTGCTCCGTAAACCACAAGAGCAAACATAAGAAGTCGGAACAGTGCCTTAAAACACTCTGCCACTACAAATAATCCAATTTTTTTTAATCTTCTCAAAATACTTCTCCTTAAAAATTGTAATTCAGTTTATTTTTGTTCTATTTATTTTATTAATAATTATAAAAAACACTTCCTCCTATAAATTCTCTCATTATAGAATCAACAGGAATATCTGAAGGATCTACATCAACAAAACAGCTTAAAAGACTGGCAAGTTTTTTGGCTTCATCATACTGCGGTGATGTTATTTTTACTTTTATCAACTCTTTCAAAGCATATGGCTTCAATACTCCAAGCTCATAAGTAAAACTTGAATTAAAAATTGCGTCTGCTTCTTCTTGATATGGGAAAATCCATTTTTCTTCCCCTCTTCTTATTGAATTCCACATTTCAAGAGTTTCCTCTCCGGAAGTTTCTCTTGATAAACTGTCCCGTGCAATTCTTCTTATTTTTCTTACATCGGTAGTGTGTATTCTGTTATGCATATCCATATTTGTCTGTGTCAGACAGCTGATATATATTTTATATTTATTCTCTCTCGGAATATTTTGTGTCAGTCTGTCATTCAATCCGTGTATTCCCTCTATAATTATAATTCCCTCTTTTGAAAGACTTACTCTTTGAGTTTCTGCTTCTCTTTCTCCTGTGAAAAAATTATATATCGGCAGTTCTGTTTCTTTTCCTGCTATCAGTTCTTCAAGATTTTTGTTTAAAAGTGCCAAATCAAGAGCTTCTATTGTTTCAAAATCTTTTTCTCCGTTTTCATCAAGAGGAACATTTGCCCGCCCTATATAGTAATTATCAAGAGAAATTGCCAAAGTATCTGCTCCTCCTGTTTTCAATTGAAGTGCTATTTTTTTGGAAAGAGTTGTTTTCCCCGAAGAAGAAGGTCCTGCTATTGTAACAATTCTTATTTTTTTATTCGAAAGAATTTCTGTTGCAATCTCTGCTATTTTTCTGTCGTGAAAAGTTTCGTTAAGCATTATCTGCTCTGCCATTTTATTTTCAAAAACTTTTTCGTTTATACTTCCAACATAATTTATTTTCATAATTTTTTCCCATCTGTTTCTTTCATGGAAAGCTTTTGCAATTTTCGGTGTATTTTTATACGGAGCTATTTTCCAATCAAAAACTTCAAGAGGAGTTTTAAAAATTATTCCCCTGTTATATTTATATATTTCATAGGCAATAATTTTTCCTGTTGAACTTTCGGGAGAAAGATAAAAATAATCTACATATCCCCCCAATGAATATTCTTTTATTTTTGCCCATCCGCAGTTTTCCAAAATATGTTTGATATCAAATCTCTTCATATTGTGAGCTTTCCTTTTCAACTCATCCACATCATCTGTAACAAGAATTATGGGAATATCCTCTCTGATAATCTCGTCCATTTTATTTTTTAAATCTGTCATTTCTTTTTCAGTCAATATTTTTAATTCTTTTTTTTCTGTATTGTAAATCTCTGCATATGAACCGTTGTTAAGTGAATTTTGTATCTCTGCTGTATGTCCTTCAAAAAGATCGTGTACAGCTTTTAAAAAAACAAATTTTACTGTTTCATATTGTCTGCTTTCCAAATATTTTTTCAAATTCATCACCGTCCTTTAGGTAATTATACTATATATTTAGACGATTAACCAGTAAAAAGGTTAATCTTTGACAAAATAAAAATTTCGTGCTATTATTTAATTGTTATATAACTGACGGAAGTGGAATTAACCACATGAAGTATAACTTTAATGAGCCGACCGTCTGGGCAGAAAAGCCTAGTCGTTCGGCTTTTTTTATTGATACAGAAAATGAACGAACAAAAAACACATTTTTCAGGAGGTATCTATGTCTAAAAATTTTCTAAATCCCTCAGAAACCGCTTCGGCCGTAATCAATATGGGAATTACAAGAGGAAATGAAAAATCTTCTCTTAAAATTCTTGTTTCCGGATTTTTTGCCGGGGTGTTTATCGCTCTTGCAGGTATCGGGCAGCTCTCTGCCACACAAACCCTTGCTCAAAATTTTGACCCGGGATTTGCAAAATTTCTGGGAGCCTGTATTTTCCCTGTGGGACTTATGCTCTGTGTTTTTACCGGTGCTTCCCTTTTTACCGGAAACAGTCTTCTGACACTTTCTTTTCTTACAAAAAATTTAAACTTTTTTAATCTCGTGAGAAATCTTTCTCTTGTGTGGATTGGAAATTTTTTGGGAAGCATATTTACTGCATATATTTCTGTTTATGCAGGAATTTTTTCACCTCCCGCAATGGAAAAAACATTGGTTGGGACTGCTCTTTCAAAATCAGCTCTTAGTTTTTCAGAATGTATTTTCAGCGGATTTCTGTGTAATCTTCTTGTGGCTCTCGGAGTAGTTATGGCTATGTCTGCTGTTGATGCTGCAGGAAAACTTTTTGCCTGCTGGTTTCCTATTATGCTTTTTGTAGTCAGCGGATATCAGCATGTAGTTGCAAATATGTATATTGTTTCGGCAGGAGCTCTTGTTTCTCCTGAAAATATTTCAGTAATAAAAATTCTTGTTAGCCATTTTCTTCCTGTTACAATAGGAAACTTTTTATCCGGAGGAGTTTTTCTTCCTGCTTTTCTGTATTATTTATATGTTGATAAAAAATAAAAAAGTAATTTTTAATACTAAAGGGGCTGTTGCAAATTTGTAAATGCAACAACCCCATTTTTTAAATAATTTATTTTTATATTCTCTTAATCTCTAAAAGTTATTTTATTCCCTTCAAGACTATCGATTATAGCAAGAGATTCCACTCTCATTCCGTTAGCTCTCAAAGTATCTCCGCCTTTTTGGAAACCTTTTTCCACAACAATTCCTGCTCCCACAACTTTTGCTCCGGCAGACTCCACAATTTCTTTAAGCCCTATAATAGCATTTCCCATTGCTAAGAAATCGTCTACAATAAGAACTCTGTCTCTTTCATTTAAAAATTCTTTCGAAACTGTAATATTATAATCAATTCCTTTTGTAAAAGAACGAACAGTTACATTATAACTGTCATCCATTGTTGACGGTTTTTTCTTTTTGGCAAATACAAGCGGTACATTGAAAGCATAAGCCGCCATAATTCCTATAGCAATTCCCGAAGCTTCTATTGTTAAAATTTTAGTTACTTTTTCTCCTTCAAATCTTCTCTTTAATTCTTGTCCGATTTCATACATAAGCACCGGGTCTATCTGATGATTTAAAAAACTGTCCACTTTTAATAAAGCTGAGTTTTTTACCTCTCCCTGTGATACGATTAAACTTTTTAATAATTCCATTTTTCCCCCTGATTATTCTTCCTCTGTTAATTCTTCTGTAATTTTGTCTATTAATGAATATTTTAATTCACGCAGGTCTTTTGAAAGATTTACTTTGTATTTGTGTGGAAATTCCAATCTTTTTCTTTCTTCTGACAATTTTGCCAGTCCTTCAAAATAATATTTTTGAGAACCGAGTACATCTGCCAGTTTGTCATATTCTTCCGTAGTTTTTCCATTTTTTACATAAGTTCTTGTAATCTTTCTGCAAGTGTATTCTCCCTCTTTCAATACACTGCTCTTGTATTCATTATGTTCATCTCTCGTAACAAGAGTTTCTCCGATAAGAAGTTTTTCTTTATCCGAATCTCCGTCCACAAGAGTTACAATATCAACATATGCCAATCCTTTTGAGTCATATATTCTGTATACCTCTTTAAATCCCGGATTTGATATTTTTATCATATCTTCCGATAATTTTATCACAGGTTCTTTGTCTATTTCAACAATTTTATATACTCCGCCGAAACATGGATGTGATTTGCTTACTGCAATTGCATCTCCCACTCCGAAAATATCCACACAAGCTCCCTGTTCTTTCAGTGATTTTATTAAATCTTCGTTAAGAGAGTTTGTTAAAAATATTTTGGCTTTTTTTAATCCCGCTGCATCAAGCTCTGCTCTGCATTGTTTAGAAAGATAAGCCAAATCTCCCGAATCAATTCTCACTCCGTACATTCCCTCGTAGCTGTCATCAATTCCATTGTCTTTAAACGATTTTATTGCATTTTTTATTCCTATTTTCAATGTGTTGTATGTATCGATAAGCAGAATAAGGGAATTTGCTTTTCTCTCTCTTCTGTATTTTATAAATGCATCAAAAGCTTTTTTCTCTGCATCTCTTCCCACTCCGAAAGTCTGAATATATGAGTGAGCCATTGTTCCAACACTCGGCACTCCGTATTTATATTCTGCCACAAGATTTGAGTGAGAACTGCATCCTCCGATAACAGCCGCTTTTGTTCCTCCCACAGCACTGTCAAATCCGTGTGCTCTTCTGCTTCCAAAAGCCGAAACTCCTATGGGAGCCGCTGCTCTTGTTACTCTTGACGCTTTTGTAGCTATTGCCATCTGCATATTCATTATATTAAGAAGAGGGGTTTCCAAAATTTTTGCCTGAATAAGAGGAGCTTTTACTGTAATTACCGGCTCATTGGCATAAGCAAGTTCCCCCTCTCTCATTGCATAAATATCTCCTGTAAATTTCATTTTTACAAGATAATCAACCAAATGCTCTTCTTTTATTATTTTTGAAAAATATTCTCTTTTTTCTTCTTCACTTGTTCTGTTTAATATTTCAATCAGTCTTACTACTTCACGGACTCCGGAAACAACAGCCAGACCATTGTCTTCAGTACTTCTGAAATACATATCAAATACAGCTTCTCTCTCTTCTGTATGTTCCATTAAAAAAATATCGCTCTCTGTATATTGGTATCTGTCAGAGTTAATCACTCTGGCAAAATCTGTAAGAGTTCTCTCTTCTGCCATCCTTCTACCTCTTTTTTTATTTTTTAAATGCTTTCTAAGATTATATCACTTTAGCGGTTTTTTTCCAAGTTTTCTGTACTCTTTATTTTATTTCTTAATCTCTTTACATAATTGTGATATAATCTGATTAGAAAATAAAATATCTGGGAGGAAAATTTATGAGAGCAGTGGTACAGAGAGTAAGTACAGCAGAAGTTAAAATAGAGGGAAACTCTGTGGGAAAAATAGATAAAGGATTTTTAATTTTACTTGGAGTAACACATACAGACACAGAAAAAGATGTGGAATGGCTTGCAAATAAAATAAAAGGGCTGAGAGTTTTTGAAGATAACGAGGGAAAAATGAATTTGGGACTTGATGATATAAAAGGAGATGTTCTTATTGTATCTCAATTTACTCTTTACGGAAATTGTCTGAAAGGAAAAAGACCAAGTTTCATCGAAGCAGCAAGACCTGAAACAGCGATTCCTTTATACGAAAAATTTATTGAACTTTTCAAAACTTTCGGGCTTAATAAAGTGGAACATGGTGTGTTCGGTGCTGATATGAAAGTATCTCTTATCAACGACGGACCTGTTACTTTGGTAATAGATACACCTGAAAAATAAGAAATACTCTATTTTCATTTAAATTGACTTTTAAAATAAAATAAGATATAATTTAAGTACCTAGAAACCCATTTGGGGACTGGTTAAGATAAGAAAAATTCGTTATGATACAGGCTTTCACTTTGGTGGAAGCTTGTTTCATGTTTATAAGGAGTAACGATCCTTATAAACAGAAGAATCTTATCTTAATCAGGAGGTTTAAGTATGAACATCATACTCTTCAACCACATTGAAAACTTTAATATTAATGGAGTTACATTACTAATTTTACTCATAATTATACTCCTTATATTTAAAGGTGGTGGTGATAAGTAATACTTACCTCACCCCATTTGGGGATTTCATACAAAAAAGAGAGTTAATTCCTCTCTTTTTTAGTTTACCAACATTCCCACATTACACCATAAGTCTTTTTATACAAACTTGAATTGGAAAATTCCATATTGTAATCTTTATATCTTCTAAATTTTTTACCTCCCTATCTTCTTTTCTC
>UQXM01000045.1 GCA_900545035.1 uncultured Fusobacterium sp.
AAATCTTACACTTGAAACAGGAAAATATGGTGTAATGGGAATGGAGCTTTTAGATAAGGCTAATACTGAAAATTATGGAAATCCTGAAATTACTAAAGTTAATATAGGGGTTGGAAATAATCCTGGAATACTTATATCAGGGCATGATTTAAAGGATTTGGAAATGCTGCTGGAGCAGACTCAGGGAACAGGTGTTGATGTATACACTCATTCAGAAATGCTTCCGGCTCATTATTATCCAAAATTTAAAAAATATAAAAATTTTATTGGAAATTATGGAAATGCTTGGTGGAAACAGCAGGAGGAATTTGAAAATTTTAACGGTCCTATTTTAATGACAACAAATTGTATAGTTCCTCCAAAAGAATCATATAAAAGCAGAATTTTTACTACAGGTCTTACAGCATTTAACGGTTGCAGACATATAGACGGAGAAGAAAAAGATTTTTCCGAACTAATCAGGTTGGCAAAAAAATGTCTTCCTCCAAAAGAAATTGAAAGAGGGGAAATAATAGGCGGATTTGCTCACAATCAAATTTTTCAATTGGCAGATAAAATAACAGAAGCTGTAAAGAGCGGAAAAATAAAAAAATTTATTGTTATGGGAGGGTGTGACGGAAGAAGTAAAAAAAGAGAATATTATACAGAATTTGCTGAAAATCTTCCAAAAGACACAGTTATTCTTACAGCCGGATGTGCAAAGTACAGATATAATAAATTGAATTTAGGAGATATAGACGGAATACCGAGAGTATTGGATGCCGGACAATGTAATGATTCTTATTCTTTGGCGTTGACAGCTTTAAAATTAAAAGAGATATTTAATTTAGAAAATATTAATGAACTTCCTGTTATTTATAATATATCTTGGTATGAACAAAAAGCAGTTATTGTATTGTTAAGCTTGCTTTATTTGGGAATAAAAAATATTCATCTTGGACCTACTTTGCCTGCATTTTTATCACCTAATGTAGCAAAGATTTTAACAGATAATTTTGGAATTGCCGGAATTAAAACAGTTGAAGAAGATTTGAAAAAATTTATTTAAAAATAAATGTGAATTATAGAATATTAAAAGAGGCACGATTGTGCCTCTTTTGTCTATTTTTCACTGTTATTTTTGTCGAGATTAAAGCTTTTTAAAAATTTTTCAGCATCTTCTGATTTATTGATTTTTTCAGCTGCTTTTCTGATATCTATGTCCAATTCAATATTATCTGTATCTTTTTCTTTGGTTTTTTTGAAATAGAAATAGGCATTTTCAAAATCTTTCAGTTGCTCATAACATTCTGCAACACAGTTAAAATGGAATGCACTGTCTTTTCCAAGTTTTTCTGATTTCATAAAATTTTCAAGAGCTTCTTTATATTTTTTCTTTTCTTTTAAATTCCATCCGATTTCGTCATACAACCAGCTGTCATTTCTTCCTTGTGATTCTGCAAGATAAAGATATTTTAAAGCTTCGTCATGTTTTTTTAGTCCTCCAAAAGCCCATCCGATTTCAGAATTCAGCCAATCATCATCTCTTCCCAGTTTTTTAGCTTTCATCAGATATTCCAAAGCTTTTTCGTATTCATCCAATTTATCGTAATTCCAACCGATTTCACTTGCCAGCCAATTGTCAAGTCCGTTCTCATTTTCAGACCTCAAAAGATAGTAAAGAGCTTCTTTTGGCTTATCAAGTCTGCCCAAGTTCCATCCAATCTCTCCCAAAAGCCATGGAGCAACTTTTTCTCCGCTCATTTTTTCAGCTTCTTTCAAAGCTTTTACAGCTTGTTTGTATTTTTTCAATCTTCCTAAATTCCAACCGATTTCTCCGTTTATCCAGGAATCATTTCTTCCCTGCTTTTTAGCTTTTTTCAGATATTTCAGAGCCGTTTCGCAGTCTCTTTCTTTTTTATGAGCATAACAATATCCAATCTGTGAATTTATCCATGCAGTAGCTTCTTCAAATTTTACAGAATTGAAAAAATATTTCAGAGCTTCTTCATATTTTTCAAGCTGTATATAATCCCAGCCTATTTCAACAGAAATCCATGGATCATCAGGAGTAAGTTTTTCGGAAATTTTTAAGTATTTTACAGCTTCTTCGTATTTTCCCATTTTCCCCAAATTCCACGCTATTTCATTATTTGTCCAAGAGTCGTTTCTCCCCTCATCACGAATTTCTTTTAAAATTTTCACAGCCTCTTCATATTTTTCCATTCTTCCTAAATTCAAAGCAAGCTGTGATTTCAGCCATTCATCATTTCTTCCTGCTTTTCTCACATCACATAAAATATCATAAGCTTCCTGAAATTTATCAAGTTTTCCGTAAATCCATGCTATTTGAGAATCAAGCCAAATATCTTTATCTGATTTCTGCAATACTTTGGCAATATTAAAATATTCCAAAGCTTCTTTAAGTTTTCCTATTTTTTCAAGCTGCCACCCGATTTCGCAGTTCAGCCAGTAATCGTTTCTTCCTTTTTCGGCAGCTCTTTTCAGAAAATATATTCCCTCTTCGTATCTTTCCAGTTTTCCCAGATTTTCTCCCAAAACAGAATTTATCCAGTCGTCATCTCTTCCTGCTTTTCTTGCAGTCTGAAGATAATATACAGCTTCTTTTGTTTTATTCATAGCTCCTAAATTCCAGCCGATTTCACAGCTAAGCCAGCCGTCTTCATCAAGTTCTCCTCTTTCTTCAACGGTTCTCAGATATTCCAAAGCTTCTTCTCTGCGGTTAAGCCTTCCCAAAACCCATCCGATATTGCTTAAAACCCACGAATCAGTTTCTCCGTCAGCTTCCAGACCTTTAAGCAGATCCAGAGCTTCTTCGTATTCGTAATTATCGAACATCTGATTGATTTTATACATCATATAATCTCTCATGTACATTTAAAAATCCTCCCTCCAAGCACATGCCTTATTAATAATCATACACTAAAAACAATATCTTGTCTAGAATTAAAAAAACTGTCTTTAAAGACAGTTTTAAAAATTTATTCAGCTTCTTCAATCATATTTTTCTTTTTCAGATAATGAGCTGCATATACAAAAGGTGTATCACATACAGCAACTATAAATTTCATTACATATGTTGTAAGAAATATTTCGATAAGAACCTCTTTGGGATAAACTCCCCAGAAAGCAATGAGTGTGAAAAGAAAATTATCAATAAGCTGACTTATCATTGTGCTGGCATTATTTCTTATCCATATGTGCTTCGGAGCAGAATATTTTTTTCTCCAAAATTCGTATGCCCAAATATCGTGGGATTGTGATACAAGATATGAAACCAAAGAAGCAATAACAAGTCTTGGCATAAAATCAAAAATTCTTTTTACTCCTTCAAACATTAAAATTCCTTCTTCAATATCAGACGGAATAAATGACACTGCAATCTGCATGATAACTGTCATAACTATAAGTGAGAAAAAACCAAGGTACACAGCTTTCTGTGCATGTTTTCTGCCGTAATTTTCTGCCAGAATATCTGTAACAAGAAATCCTCCTGCATAAAGAATATTTCCCAGAGTAGTTCCGAAACCAAATAAGTCTACAAGAAGAACTACTTGAAGATTGGCAAGAATTGTAGAAATAGGTATCCATGTGTAAAGTCCTATTTTTCCAAATTTTTTATAAGCCAAAAGAATGAAAAGAAAATTTGCTGTAAGCATACAAAACCATAAAAACTCATTTCTAAAAACCATTATTGTTCAAACACTCCTAAATCTTTATTATCTATTAAAAGCTCTGCTCTGTCATCGTTCATAAGATAAGAATATTTATTTACAAACCATTTTACAAGTTCGGAATCTCTTTTTACCTTTGTGCCGTTATCTATAAAAATATTTATTGTAACAGCTTTGAAATATTTTAATCCCATTTCAATATCTTTATCTATCATCTCTTTGGTCTGTCCTTTTGTACAAACCAAAAGACATACTGAATAGAGCTGTGAACTCATAAATTCCAAAGTTTTTTTATCAACGGAAAAATTTTTATTATATACATTTATTCTGAAATCATTATCAAAAGTTTCCATTCCCATTCTGAAACGAATTTCAATACCTTTAAAAAATTCTTTTATTTCATCCAGCCTTTTTATATATCCGTAATATATTTCAAAATAAAGTATTTTAATATTTTTTTCAGCGACAACTTTTTTTATTTCATCCATTGTTTTTGAAGTCAGTTCAAATACAGAACCTGAATTTATTACTTCCAAAACACCGTATTCTCCTGTTACTTCTTTCAAAACTTCAAGATTTACACTGTCAATTTCATTTTCATCAGTGGAATTGTCTTCAATATAGTTGCAGAAACTACATTTTCCATATCTGCATGGAAAACTTTTCAAAAGAACAATTTCACGCTGATGTTTTCCTGTAATTTTATTATATCTTACTCCCATAAAACTCCTTTGAAAATATAAAAAGGCAGAAAAACTCTGCCTCAATTAAAATAAATTATTTTAAATTTTAGCCTAGTTTTTTATAGATGGTTAATCTGTGTAGAACATCTACCTGATAAATCAGGATTTTTTAAAATTTACTAAACAAGTATACAGTTATTTAATAAAAATGTCAATATATTTTTATGGTTTTATATAAGAGAAACCTTCGTGCTGTCTAAGAGCAATATGAAAAACTCCTGAAGGAACAGTCTGTACAAAAGGTAAAATCATAGACGGCTCAATTTCCAAAAAGTTCATAGATTCGCTGCAGCAGTAAATATTTACCCCTTTTTCATGGAGAGCAGTAAGAGTATCTTTTATTTTTGAAGTTGATGCAAAATTATCTGCGGAAAGACTTTTTACAGCAAATGAGTTGGCAACAATTTCAAGATTTACAGTATAATTTCCTACTTCAGCCATTTTTAATATAGTTTCGGCATTTTTGCATGTAATAGCCCATCTGTCTTCTTCATCAGTATGCAATAAAACATTTAGTATTTTGTTCATTTAATCCCCTCCTTTTATTATGTAACTTAATTTTACCACAAAAAATGAAAAAATCAAATTTATTTATCTTTGCAAAACAGCAGAATCTGAACAGAAGAGAAATCTTTGATGTTTTATATTTTTGAAATATTTTATATAATATACTAATCAAGACAAACAGACGAGGAGATACTATGCAGAGGAAAGAGCTTGAAAAAATTTTTAATCATAAAATCAGTGATAAACTGTGGCAGGGAGCACAGAGATTTTTGAAAGAACACCCCTATATGAAAGAGAGTTTTGTTTCAAAAAATGATCCTGAAGGAAAATATAATTATTTAATCGGGTATGTAACGGTTGATGATGTGGTAAGATACAGATTTACAGTGGTGTGGCTTGAAAAAATAACAGAGCAGATGACAACAGAGTATAAAATTTTGACTTGTCGGTGCAGCTGCAGCAGCCATGTGGATGAAAATAAATTATGTGTTCATCTTACCGGATTTTTAATAAATGTAAGAATCGCCGGAGTAACGGAGGAAAACAGCTGGGAAAGACTTTCACAGGAAGAAAAAGATGAACAGACAGAATTTTATAAAAAAATTGTGGGTGAGAAAAAACAGGGAAGAGCGGAGATCGGATTTAGTGTCAAAACATGGCATGATAAAAATAATGGTATTGATTTTTTTGTGTTTTCAAATTTTTATGTGTATACCCCTGAAAGATTTATCAGATATTTAAAAATAGATGAACTTTTTGACATAGAAGGAAATCCTTTTTACGAAGTTTTTAATGAGATTCGTCAGAAAACTAAACTCAGTGAAAATTCAAAGAATTTTATAGATTTTATAAGCGGAATAGGAAAACTGAAAAAGAGTGATGAATATATAAACAGAGAAGAAGGAGAAATAATTATTCCCGAAATATTGGTACCTAAAGCTGTAGTATTTTTGAGAAATATGGCTAAAAATTACAGTAAAAATATTTTGTTTCCTGCACAAACATATATTTCTGCAGAAAAAGAATTTTATACATTGAAATTTGAAAACTTTTGCAGAATAATTCCTGTCGGAAAAGAATATGCCGCAGTAAAAGACAACCAAGGGAATAAAATAGCTGTTTATAATGTCGGAGATGAAAAACTGGAAAAAATAAAATATTTGGCAGAATTTGAAAAGCAGAATAAAGTCTTAAAGTTGGCTGTCAAAACAGTTGTATTGAAAGAACTTCTTGAAACTTTGGGAATGGTTTCAGCAATAGTTGTGGGAAAAAATTTGAAAAAGCAGATTATAATTCCCAAAAAAATGCGTGTACAGTTACAGATGAAAGAATCTTACAGCGGAAAAATATGGATAAGTCCCAATTTTATTTATGACGGAAAATCTGAAAGATTTTATAAAAAATCTATAATTGTCAAAGATATAAATGCTGAAAACGAAATTTTTACAGAACTGGAAGAAAAACTTTTTGCTTATGGTTTTGAAAGAGCAAATAAAATATTTTATCTGGCAGAAGACGACGCAAAAACATATGAATTTATGACTAAACATATAAAAGCTGTAAGCAGATTTTATGAAATTAATAAATTAGACGGCTTGGAAATGAAAGAGTTCAGAAAACTCGTTCCTGAGATAGGACTGGCTTTTAGAAAGAAAATAGTGATAAAATTTTCTGTTCCCGGAATAGAAAATAAAGATATTAAGGATATATTTGATAATATTTCTGCAAAAAAGAAATATTATCAATACGGGAGCAAAGGTTTATATTATATTTATTCCCCTGATTTTTTGGAATTTGAAGAACTTCTTACAGGATTGAATGCAGAGCCGGCGGAACTTAAAGAAGGAATTGTTGAAAGAGAAAAATCGTATTTTCCTTTTATAAAAAACACTTTAAAAAGTATAGATGTAAAAAAAGATATATCAGAAGTGGAGAAAAATATATATCCGAAATTTTCCAAAGCAGAACTTCCTTTGAAAATTTTCAGAACATATCAAAGGCAGGGGATGAATGCTCTTATAAAATTGAAATCAGAAAATTTTGATGGAGTGCTGGCAGATGATATGGGGCTTGGAAAAAAGGTACAGATAATAGCCTGCCTTTATACAAATAAAAAAATAAGACATCATCTTGTACTTACTTTTTCATTTATGACAAGGTATTGGGAGAACGAATTTAAAAAATATCTTCCTTTGTGGAAAGTGAAAGTAGTGGAAGGAAGTTTTGAAGAGAGAATGAAGATAATAGACAGAGCTAAAATGGGAGATGTACTGATAGCTTCCTACAATAATTTTGCAACAGATTTTTTAAGATTTAGATTTATGAGCTTTGGAAATATAATTTATGATGAAGCTTTGTATATCAGAAACAGAGAAAAATTTGCAGAAAAAGCAGTCTACCTCAGAAGCGATAACAAATATTGTTTGACAGGAGGATTTTCATGGGACAATTTCGGTGATATCTATCATCTTTTTGCATTGGCAAAACCCGGTTATCTCGGGAACAGAAAAATTTTTGAAAACAGATATATAAAAATCGGCGAAGCTGAAAGCGAAGAGAGAAAAAATACTCTTTTATCTTTGGTTGAACCTTATATAATTCACAGAAAAAGAATAAGGGTAAAAGATGATCTTCCTCGTTTGACAGTAAAAAATATTATAATGGATATGGATCAGGATAAAAGATACAGAAAGCTCTATATTAAATATCTGCGGAAGATAAACAGAATGATTATTGAAAATAATGATGAAGACAGTATTTCTCAAAGAAAACTTTTTGCAATGGTAAAACGGCTTGGACAAATATGTTCTCACCCTAGAATTTTACAGACAGATTTTTATTACAGAACAGAAAAAATGAAAGCTTTGGATTTATTTTTGCAGAAATGTATTGATGAAGATTTGAAAACAGTAGTTTTAACTCAATATGACAGTATGTTGGAAATATTCAGAGAAAAATTTAAAAGGAAATGGAAAAATGGATTTGTGAATTTAAAAATGTCCTCTTCTGAAAGAAATAATATTTATAATTATTTTAAAACCGAAAAAGATTTTATTCTTTTTGCTGGAAGAATAGATTTTGAAGAACTTGCAGCGACGGATTATGATGTAATAATTTATTATGACCCCCCTTGGAAAGATAAAATAAACAAGCGAATAGAAAATGATTATTTGTTAAAAAATATTATAGAAATAAATCTTATTATAAGGGGAACAATGGAAGAAAAAGTTCTTAAACAAAGAGCTTTGGCAAGAAATGATATTGTAACGGATATGGTGAAATCTTTGGAAAAGTATTCAGATATAAATCTTAAAGGAAGAAAAAGATATGGAAGAAATGAGGTAATGGAACTTTTTCAGCTTTAAAACATATAAGAAAAACAGCAGAAATATTAAAAATAATTTTTTTGAAGTGGTATAATATAAGTATATCTTGCTATTGAAAAACTTAAAACATTCGGAGGAAATTATGAAAAAAGAAGTTCTGAAAGATATTGCTCTTATTGGAGCAGGAGCTTTTATTTATGCTTTTGGCGTAAATTATTTTTTTGTTGCAAATAAAATGGCTGACGGAGGAGTTGCAGGGATATGCACAATTCTCCATTATCTTTTCAATACCGATATGGGAACAACATATTTTATTTTAAATATTCCTCTTATAATATTGGGATATAAATTAATCGGCGGAGAATTTATATTAAAAACTTTTTACGGGACATTTATGACTTCTCTTGCATTTAAAGTTTTTGCAGATTATATGGGTCCTATGGAAGACAGGCTTATGGCGTCTATTTTTGGAGGACTTATTATAGGTATAGGTCTTGGAACTATTTTTGTGGGAGGAGGTTCCAGCGGGGGAAGTGATATTCTTGTAAAAATTTTAAATAAATATTTTGATATTCCTGTGGGAAAAGCTTTTCTTGTTTTAGATTTTTTTGTTTTGTCTGCTTTGGGAATCCTTTTCGGCAGAGATGTATTTATGTATACCCTTGTCGGACTTTTTATCTCCACAAAAGCAATAGATTTTATTCAGGATGATATAAGTAAAGCAAGAGCTCTTATAATCATTTCCGATAAAAGTGAAGAGATAAAAAATGAAATTATGGATAAAACAGGCAGAGGGATAACAATCATAAATGCAAGAGGAGGGTAGCTATACTACTTTGAGTAGCTATTGAAGTAATAGCTGGAGATATTAGATTTTTCATAGCTCTCACTCCATCTTTTCCAGCAGATATATATCCATATATTGGGAACATCACTACAAAATATACTAAACAAAGTGGATAGTAGATTATCATAGCTCTTGTGTATGACCCTAATAACTCTTTTCCATACTCTCCAACAAGAGCAGCAAAATATGCTCCTAATCCTATTGGTGCATAGTACATCAATAGATTTATCATTTTTAAAAATACCTCTGCTAAAGCATCTAATCCATTAGATATTACTTTTCCCTTCTCTCCTACCATATTTACGCAAAGTCCAAATACTATAGAAAAAAGTATAAGTGGTAACATATTTTTTCTAGATATTAACTCTGGAAAATCTGTAACTGTAATAGCTTTTACAATTTGATCCCCTGTTTGAAATGGTTGAAGTGCCTCTGCAGTTGTAAGACTTAAATTAACTCCTTGAGCTGGTGGAAAAATATTTACTATTATTAAAATAATAACTGCAGCTACTGCACCTGTTGAAACAAATACTAAAATAAGGTTTTTTAATATACTTTTTAATCTAGTCATATCACTCATACTAGATATTGAACTACTAATTGTTACAAAGACTAATGGTACAACTATTGTAAACATTCCATTTATAAATAAATCTCCTAATGGTTTTAAAACCTTAGCTTTCTCTCCAAAATGAACCCCTATAAAACTTCCAATTATTATAGCTCCTATTAAGATTATAGAAAATCTATAAGCCTCCCAGATACTTTTTTTATTCACAATTCTTCCTCCTATTTTAAAAACTCTCCAGTGCAAATTGTTTCTGCACTACCTTTCATTATTACATTATATTCATTATCAAAAGTTACAAAAACCTCTCCACCCTCTGTGGTAAGTTTTACACTATTTCCTTTGATTTTTCCAAGTTTATGAGCTATAACAGCAGATGAACAGCACCCTGTTCCACAACCTAATGTTCTTGAAGCTCCCCTCTCCCAAGTCTTTATAATAATATTTTCATCATCTACTACTTGAATAAAATTTACATTAGTCTTTCTTGGAAAAATATCCATACTATACTCTATAGCTTTTCCTAATCTATCTATATCATAGTTATCATAGTCATCTACTAAAATCACAGTATGAGGTACTCCCATTAAAACAGATGAAATTTTTAACTTTTGTCCTTCTACCTCTATCTCTTTTTCTAAAATAATTTCACTATCTAATGTACAAGGAACAGAAGTGGCTCTAAAATCTGCTCTTCCCATATCCACTGATATATATTTTACCTCTTCACTCTCTAAAGTAAGATCTATATATTTTATTCCAGCATCAGTTTCTACTGAAAAACTCTTTTTTCTCACTACTCCATTATCATAGACAAATTTTGAAAAACATCTTATTCCATTCCCACACATCTCTCCTCTTGACCCATCAGAGTTATAATAATTCATCTTTATATCTGCAACTTTACTCTCCTCACAAGTCATAAGTCCATCTGCACCTATTCCAAAATGTCTATCACAAACTTTTTTCGCTGTACTACTTAAATCTAAATCTCTATACTCTAGTCCATTGACTAAGATAAAATCATTCCCTGCAGCTTGTAATTTTGAAAATCTCATATTCCCTCCTCTTTACCTATTTTAAATACCTCTAATATTGTAATAAAATTTCTCTGTTTTTCCTATTTCTCAAATTCTTTATTTTTTTGTTCATACTTTTTCAGAAAAAAACTATTTTTTTCAAGAGTTTTACTAAAAATACTATTCATTTTTGAAGAACTATAGCTCTATAGCCAAATCATTTCTTACTAAGTCTTCAAAACTCTCTCTTCTAATAGCTAAAGAGGCTTTTCCATTTTTTACAAATACCACTGCTGGTCTTGCTAATTTATTATAGTTGCTAGACATAGAGTAACCATAAGCTCCTGTAGTAGAAACTAATAGTAAATCTCCCTTTTCTCCCTTTGGTAAACTCTTTCCTTTTATAATTAAATCTCCAGACTCACAACATTTTCCAGCTACAGTTACCACTTCCCTCTCTTTTTCATCTAGTCTATTAGCTATAACTGCTTCATATTCAGCTTGATAAAGAGCAGGTCTTATATTATCTGTCATTCCTCCATCTATAAACATATATTTTACTCCACCATAAGTTTGTTTTATTCCCCCAACTGTATAAAGAGTACTTCCTGCATTTCCTACTATACTTCTTCCTGGTTCAATAGATACCTTCTCTATCTCTAATTTATGCTCATCTAAACTTTTCTCTATATGTTCTATCATACTTCTCATAAATTTCTCAATATCTACTTCTACATCATTTTCTGTATAGTATACTCCAAAACCTCCACCAAGATTTATCTCTGGAATTTTTATTCCTAAAGTATCAGCTATCTTTTTTGTTTCTACTACCATTGTTTCTATTCCTTCATGGAATGCTTTTGTATCAAAAATTTGAGAACCAATATGACAATGAAATCCTAAAAACTCTATATTTTTATCTTTTACAATTTTTTCTACTATTCCTACTAATTTCTCATCAAAAATTGATTCTCCAAATTTAGATGAATGTTTAGATGTTTTTATATACTCATGAGTATGAGCATCTATTCCAATATTTATTCTAAGCATAGCTTTTATTTTTTTATTTTTTTGAGCACACACATATGATAAATTTTCTATCTCTGTTTCATTATCTATGATTATACTCCCTATCCCATAGTCTACACACATCTCTAACTCTTCTAAAGTCTTATTATTTCCATGCATATGTACTCTTTTCATATCAAGTCCACTTACTTTTATTGTATATAGCTCTCCTCCTGATACTGCATCTATATCCATGTCATATTTCTCCACTAATTGACACATAGCTTTTGCTAAAAATGCCTTTGACGCATAGACTATCTGTGTTTGAAATTTATCACTTTTAAAGTTTTCTTTATATTTTCTCATATTACTTTCTATTAGCTCTTGGTCCATTATATAAAGTGGTGTCCCATATTTTTGAGCTAACTCAGTAACCTTTACTCCCCCTATTGATAATACTCCCTGCTCATCTTTCATCGTTCCAAAAAATCTCATCTTTCTCCTCCACTTATTCTATTTTCATTCTGTTATTTAATAATTTTTTAATAAAAAAAGATAGCTCTAAGTAAAATAGTTTTAATATCTCTCAATATTTTCTACTATTTACTC
>UQXM01000046.1 GCA_900545035.1 uncultured Fusobacterium sp.
TGGAAAAATATTTGGAGTTTCATTGAAAGACATTAAAAAAAACGGATAACTTAAAATTTATAATTTAATTGAAAAAGCAGAATGTTGATTAAATAAACACTCTGCTTTTTTAATTACAGTTATAAAGAAAGTTCTTCCTTTATAGTTCCTGTTATATCAAGAATTTTTATTTCTGCATTTTCAACTGAAAAAACTTCAAATATAGGATTGTCTGCACTCTTATAAATATTTTTTATCATAGGAATACTTACACATTCTTCTTTTATTTTTATATCCTTTGTAAATACTGCTTTTCCGCTTATTCTTATCCATGTAAAATCTTTAGCTGATGTACAAATCTCAATATATGGATTTTTCTCCATTTGTTTGTACACATTTTTTTTTATTATTTGTACAGAAAAAAAGTTTTCCCTCTTTTTCCAAAAGAAACATAAAAGGACGACATTTTGCTTTTTCGTCAATTCCCACAGTTGCAAGATACTGTACCGGATTTTCTCTTAAAAATTTTACAGCTCTTTCAATTCTTTCAATTTTATTATTATTCATAATACCGCCTCCTAAATATTTATTTGCATAAGTTTCCTTGTGAGAATATAATATATCTATAAAGAAAAAAAGTAAAGTAGGCACTATTTTGTGCTGTAGGTACCTTTAAGAAACTATTGTATAAAATGGAGGGATTTAATATGAAAAAACAACTTCCTGAATGTCCTGTGGAAGTTACTCTTACAATGATAAGCGATAAATGGAAAGTTTTAATTTTAAGAGATTTATTGAACGGAACAAAAAGATTTGGAGAACTGAAAAAGTCCATAGGAAATATATCACAAAAAGTTCTTACATCTAATCTTCGTTCTATGGAAGAAAGCGGACTTCTTACAAGAACTGTTTATGCCGAAGTTCCTCCCCGAGTTGAATACACTCTTACACAAACAGGATATAGTCTAAAACCTGTAATTGAAGCTATGTTTATATGGGGAAATTTATACAAAACAAATTCAGAAAAATAAAATTATTATTGATAATATACACAAAAAGTAAAAAGTACAGGAGGAGTTATGTTTAAGCAGAACACCTTTTCACAAAATGATTTATACAGAGGTTCTCTGCCGTTTTTTCTGGCTGAAGAAAAAAAGGGAGTAGTATTTCTCGCATCTTCAAATAAAAATATTGAAGATTATTACTACACACTGAAAGACATTTATAATGGAAATATTTTAAAAATAGATGATTTTGAAAATGAAAACGACGAATACAAAAAAAATTACTCCCTTATAGATTGCCTTAAAAACAGCAAAAAATATATAATTCTTATCTCTCTTCAAGGGATAATGAAAAAATATGTTAAGGAAGGAGAAATTCTTTCTTTTGAAAAAGGAGAAAGAATAAAAAGAAAAGAGCTGGAAGAAAAATTGATAAAAAGCGGATATACTAAAAATTATCTGGTTGAAAAAGAAATGGAATATTCTCTTCGTGGGGATATTTTAGATATTTTTCCATTGAGCAGCGAGCTTCCTTACAGAATAGAATTTTTTGATGATGAGATAGAAAGAATAACGGAATTTGATTTTTACACACAAAAAAGTATTGAAGAAAAAAGTTCTGTTCATATGTATATAGACAAAAATAATAATAAAAGATTTTTATTTTTGGATATTTTAAAATCTTTTAATAATAATCTTGAAAAATGCTATATTGAAAATACAGAAATTTTAAAATATAAACTGGAAGAATTCATTTTAAAAAACAGGGATATGGAAAATGAATACAGAGAAATTTTTTCGCAAACTGTTTCAGATTTTATTCCAATAGAAACCAAAAGGCTTGATTTTGATAAAGTAAAAAAATATGAAGATTTGGAAATTATAAAAAAAGAAAGCAAAAAACAAAAAATTTTAATTCTTTCAGAAGAGAAAAAAAGGTATGATGAAATTTTTGCAGAGTGTAAAAATATAGAAATAAAAAAATATCCTCATTATGAAGGATTTTATGCAGAAAATACTCTTGTTCTTACAGACAGAGAGATTAAAGGGATAAGAGTAAAAAAAGAAATCCGTACCCGCGGAGGAGTAAGATATGAAAATATCACACAAATAAGAGAAGGAGATTATATTATCCATGAGAATTTCGGAGTGGGAAAATATCTTGGTATTGAGGTTATAGACGGAGGGGACTACCTGATGATTCAATATGCAGGAGAAGACAAGCTCTATGTTCCCACAGAAAATCTCAACAGAATAGAAAAATATATCTGTGACCCGGGAAATGTTCCCGAAATTTATACTCTGGGACGAAAAGGATTTAAGAAAAAAAGAGAAAAGCTTGAAAATGAGATGAAAGAGTTTGCACAGGAGCTTATTGCTGTTCAGGCAAGAAGAAAAACTGCTGTGGGATATTCTTTCTCTAAAGATACTGTGTGGCAGGAGGAATTTGAAGAAGGTTTCCCTTATACAGAAACCAAAGACCAACTGGAAGCCATCAGAATGGTAAAACAAGACATGGAATCAGACAGAGTTATGGACAGAATAATCTGCGGAGATGTTGGATTTGGAAAAACAGAAGTTGCAATGAGAGCTGCTTTTAAAGCTGTAAATGACGGAAAACAGGTACTTATTATCGCACCGACAACTGTTCTGGCTGACCAGCACTATGAAAGATTTAAAGAAAGATTTCAAAATTATCCTGTAAACATTTCTCTTATGAGCAGAATAAGCACAGAAAAAGAGCAGAGGGAAACTGTAAAAAAAATGGCTCTGGGAGGAGTTGATATTGTCATCGGTACACACAGACTTTTATCCGATGATATATATCTTTCAAATTTAGGGCTTGTAATTGTGGATGAAGAACAAAAATTTGGAGTAAAAGCAAAAGAAAAACTGAAAAAAATGAAAGAAAATGTAGATCTTTTAACTCTTACTGCAACACCTATTCCGAGAACTCTTAATCTTGCACTGCTGGGAATAAGGGATATCTCTGTAATAAAAACAGCTCCGCCGAACAGACTTCCCATAGAAAATATTCTTATTGACAATAATAAAGAAACAATAAGAGATATAATTATGAAAGAAATCGGAAGGGAGGGACAAGTATTCTATATTTATAACTCTATCTACGGAATGGAATATAAAGCAAAAGAACTTGCAAAAATTCTTCCAACTTATATAAAAGTAGGATATGCTCATGGAAGAATGCCGGCAAAACAGATAAAAGATATACTCAGCCAATTTGAAAACGGCGATATTGATGTTCTTCTTACAACTACCATTGTAGAAAACGGAATAGACATAGAAAATGCCAATACAATTATAATAGAAGGAATTGAAAAACTTGGTCTTTCGCAAATTTATCAGTTAAGAGGCCGTGTGGGAAGAGGAAAAAAGAAAGCATATTGTTATCTTGTAACTGACAGCGAAAGAAAATATAATAAAAAAACAAATTTGAGAAAAGAAAGTATAGAAAAAATTCAGGGACTTGGTGTTGGATTTAACCTTTCCCTTGAAGATATGAATATAAGGGGAGCAGGAGAAATTCTGGGAGAAAAACAACACGGAGCATTGGAAACTTTTGGATATAATCTGTATATGAAACTTCTGCAGGAGGAAATCGAAAAACAGAAAGGGGAATACAAAACAAAATCCGATGTTAAAATTTCTCTCAACGAAACTGCCTACATTCCGAAAGAATATATTGAAGAATATGAGAAAATCAATATTTATAAAAGAGCTGTTGAAATGACAGAACTTTCCGATATTGAAAATCTTTTTGCAGAAATTGAGGATAGATTTGGAAAAGCACCTCTTGAAGTAAAAAATCTTTTCAAATTTTTAAAAATAAAATCTCTTGCTGTAAAATATGGCGTATCCGAAATTACAAAAGAAGAAAACGGCTCTTATTTTATGAAATTTGACAAGGAAAAAATCATTCCCGAAAAAATTATCGGTATGATTACTACAGGAAAATGTAAGCTTAAAGGAAAAGACAGTATTATATATAATAAAGATATTACCGAATTTTTCAAAGAATATGAGGAGGAAAAAATTGAAGGAATTTTATAGACTTGTAGAAATAATGGATATTCTTCGTGGAGAAAACGGCTGTCCTTGGGACAAAGAGCAGACTCTTGAAAGTTTAAAGCCCTCTTTTCTGGAGGAAGTGTATGAAACAATCGAAGCTATGGATAAAGGCGGAGAAGAACTTAAAGGAGAATTGGGAGATGTTCTTCTTCATGTGGTGTTTCAGGCAAAAATTGCCAAAGAAAAAGGGGAATTTGATATAGAAGATGTGGCTCACGAAATCTGCGAAAAATTAATAAGACGCCACCCACATATTTTTTCAAATGTTCATGTGGAAAACAGCAATGATGTTTCAGTGAACTGGGAAAAAATTAAAAGAGAGGAAAAACTTCATAAAAACAGAAAATCTGTTCTTGACGGAATACCAAAAGCTCTTCCTGCCCTTTTAAAAGCTGAAAAAATGCAGAAGAAAGCAGCTTCCTGTGGTTTTGACTGGGACAATCCCCAAGATGTTTTCAATAAAATAAAAGAAGAGCTTTGTGAAGTACAGGAAGCGGCAGAAGAAAAAAATCACGAACATCTTGAGGAAGAAATAGGCGACCTTCTTTTTGCAGTTGTAAATTATGCCCGTCATATGAAAATAAATTCTTCTGAAGCATTAAGAAAATGTACAGAAAAATTTGACAGAAGATTCAGATATGTGGAACAGCACTGCAACCTTGAAAAAGCTGATTTGAAAGAAATGGATTATTTTTGGGAAGAAGCGAAAAAATCAGAAAAAAGAAAGTAATTTATTAAAAAAACAAAGAAAGATTAATAAAAATTCAAAAAAAATATTGACTTATAAGAAAAATGAGGTATAAATAGTAGAAAGGGGAAACAATGAGATTAGATAAATTTTTAAAAGTAAGCAGAATTATAAAAAGAAGACCCATAGCAAAAATTGTTGTGGACGGAGGCAAGGCAAAAATTAACGGAAAAACTGCCAAAGCAAGTACGACACTTAAAACAGGGGATATTTTAGAACTTGAATATTATGATAAATATTTCAAATTTGAAATACTGGAAGTTCCTGAAGGAAATGTGTCTAAAGATAAAAGCAACGATTTGGTAAAAGTTTTGGACAGCAGAGGAATAGCTGTTGATTTAAGTTCAGACAAGGAGATTTTGGAATAATGCTTGTTAATGTAAAAAGCAACGGAAAAATAAATATAGGACTTAATATTGTAGAAAAACTTCCAAATGGCTATCACAGTCTTGATATGATAATGGTTCCCATATCTCTTGCCGATGAATTAAAAATAAATTTCAAAGAAAAAAAAGGAAATCTTAAAATTTCATCAAATATAAAAGATATTCCCACAGATGAAAAAAATATTTTATGGAAAATATATGATGCTTTCTACAATTTTACAAAAATTGAAAAAGAAGAAATTGAAATATATCTTTACAAAGTTATTCCTCACGAAGCAGGACTTGGAGGAGGAAGTTCAAACGGAGCATTCTTTCTGAAAGAACTTAATAAATTTCATAAAAATATTTTAACAGATGATGAGCTTATTGTTTTAGGAAAAACTGTGGGAGCCGACATTCCTTTCTTCATTAAAAACTATCCGTGCAGAGTGAAAGGAATAGGAGAAAATTTAGAAAAAATTGAAAATAATCTTAAATGCGATATAATTTTGGTAAAACCTGATTTTGGAGTATCAACAAAAGAAGCATATTCTCTTTACAGTACTCTTACTGAAAAAAAAGAAGCTGACATTGAAAAAATTGTATCAGGGCTTAAAGATAACAATATAAATATTGTTGAAGAATATTCAGAAAATATTCTGGAACAGGCTCTTCTTCTTTCAAATAAAAAAATACAAACTTTCAGAAAAGAGTTGGAAGAAAAATGCTGTATAAAATTTTTTATGTCAGGAAGCGGAAGCTGCTACTACACTTTCACACCTGTAGGTGAGGGAGAAAAAACAAAAGAGTTTTTAAAAACAATGCTAAACAACTGCCGTATTGAGAGCTGCAGTTTTTTATAGGTTACAACATTACTAATTAAAGGATGGTGCATTGAGAATGAAGATTACAGACATTAGATTAAGAGCAGTGAAAAGTGAGAATGAAGTAAAATTAAAAGCATACGCTGATGTTACTTTCAACGGTTGCTTTGTAGTTCATGGTTTAAAAATAATCGACGGGCAAAAAGGAATGTTTGTAGCTATGCCTTCGAGAAAAATGCCTGACGGAGAATATAAAGACATAGCACACCCTATCACTCCCGAACTTAGAAAAGAAATAACAGATACTGTTATTGCAAAATATAACGATGTGATGGCAACTGAGGGAGCATTGCCTGAAACAGAAGAAGCAGCTGAATAAATAACTGATATGATATAATAAAGACGGTGTTGTTACACCGTCTTTTAATTAAAAAATTATTTGCTGCTTGTCCATAATCCATGAAGATTACAATATTCTCTCGCTTTTACTGTTTCCCCTTTAGGTACTTCAAAGAAAGCCTCAGGAGCATCTCCGGGTTTTAAATATTTTCTGTAAAGCTTATCACCGTCAACCAAAATTTCAATCATAGTGATGTAGTGAGCATCCAACATTGGGTGGGCAGTTTCCTTACCTACTTTTACAAGATACCCATTTTCTTTTTCTTCAATAAAAGGAACATGTTTTTCTTTTGCCGCATCTTCTGTGTGTTCTTCCAGTTTCTCAAATTTTGCCTGAGCTGAACAAGTACACTCTTTATTTTCTTTGTAAAGAACTTCTGCCACTGCTCCGCATTCTGACTTAAAAACATCAAACTTATCCATTCTTATTCCTCCTTTATTTAAACTCTCCTTATTTTCTGAGAGTTAATTTTTTATTCCCTCTTCTATACAGTGTCTGCATACACCTTTAAAATATATGTGTTTCTCTTTTATATCAAACCCCTCAAGCCCTGCAAGGTCAAGAGTATCTCCGTTTATTTCGACATCGTAGATATTACCGCATTTTTCACATTTAAAATGTCCGTGAAGCTCCAAATACGCATCATATCTTGTTTCATTTTCCTCTATCACAAGAATATTGGCAATCCCTCTTTCAATAAACAGATTAAGTGTATTGTATACAGTTGTTTTTGAAAGAGTGGGTATTTCCTTGTTAAGAGCTTTATATATAGTATCAACAGTAGGATGTATTCTGTTTTCTAAAAGGAACTCGTATATTTTCATTCTCTGGTAAGATGGTTTTATTCCGTGTTCTTTTAAATAGTCCCCGACATTTTCCACATTATGTGTCATTTTACATTCCTCCTTTCAGCTAATCTAATCAATTTTGTAATTATTATAATTCAATTATATAAAAAAATACCAAAAAAGTAAAGTATTAGTTGAAAAGTTATAAAATTTATAATTTTTTCATCATCACATAACGGTCTATTCCCGGCTCATATTCATCTATTTCCAAAGACTTTATATAGTAATCAAGATTTTTGTAAAGAGTTATTGCTTTTTCATTTTTCGGGTCAACTGTAAGAGAAATTATTTCTATTCCGTAATTTTTAAAATAATTTTCACAATGAACAAGGAGATTTGTTCCTATCCCCTGTTCCCGATACTTTTCCATAACAGAAAAACCATAAAGAAAAGCCTCCGGTCTGTCAAAAGCTACCATAAATTCTGCCGCTCCTATAACTATTCCCTTTTCAATCACCGCAAATACTCTGCCAAATTTTACAATAGGCTTTAATATCCATAAATTTACTCCTCCGAATCTTCCGAAAGTGGATTTTTCCATTTCCACTATTCCGTCCATTATATCTTTGTCATCTATGGATACTTCTACAATTCTCATATTCTCTCCTAATATTCCACCTTTGTAAGATAAAGTCCTCCCGGCTCAGCAACTTCTGTCTTTCTCGGTTTGTCCGGCTCATTCAAAAGAAGTTCAATATAATCTGCCGGTTTTCTGCCGAAATATACATCAAGAGCCGTTCCCACAATTATTCTCACCTGTGTTTTCAAAAAAGCACTTCCTTCAATATATATTCCTATCTCATTTTCATTTTTATAGTATACTTCTATTTTATAAATTTCTCTCACTGTGGTTCTGTTATTTTCATCTTTTATTCTGAAATTATTAAAATCATGTTTACCTTTCAGCACAGAAAGTATCTCCGTAAGTTTTTCGGGATTTACAGATTTTGGTATATATGTCTTATATCTTCTGGAAAACACATCTTTTTTCCATGTAAGGATATACTCATAAGCTCTTAATTTAGGCATATAACGAGCATTAAAATCCATATTTTCCTCACAGATATGAAACACATCTATATCGGGAGGAAGAAGTTTGTTCACAGCTCTTTTTAAATTTTCCAACGGTATTGTTACAGATGAATCAACAAAAAAATTTGAAACCTGTACTCTTGCATGAACTCCCCTGTCTGTCCGTCCTGCTGTTGTGAGATTAACTTCACTTTTTAAAATTATGTTAAGCACTCTTTCAATTTCTCCCTGCACCGTTCTTTTATCTGGCTGTCTTTGAAATCCGTAAAAATCACTGCCGTCATATGAATATGAAATTTTTATATTTCTCATACACTCTCCTAAAACAATCAATCTATATATAGCATATAGCTAAATCCAAGAATTGTCAAATAAAAAAGAACTGCTGTATTTACAAACACAGCAGTCTGTATTTTATTTTTTCAGATAATTCACTGCATAAGCTGCATACATTGAAGCCGCAACAGGCAGTGCTCTTTCGTCCACAGAAAATTTCGGATGATGATGAGGATAATAATTTTCTGTTCCTGTTCCCACAAAACATAAAACGCCCTCTCTTTCATTACTGAAATATGAGAAATCCTCACTTCCTGTAATTTTAGGGAAAGTTGTAAGAGCTTCTTCTCCAAAAGTTTCTCTCACTGCCTCCTCTGCAATTTTTGAACATCTTTCATCATTTATTGTAACAGGTACAAGATATTCATATTCTGTTACAGCCTCTGCTCTGTATGCTGCTGCTGTATTTTTGGCTATTCTGTCTATCATCCCGTGGAATTTTCCTCTGACTTCTGCACTGAAAGCTCTTGTTGTTCCATCCATAAAAGCTTCCGGAGCTATTACATTAAATCTGCTTCCTGATTTTATTTGTCCCACACTCACAACAGCTGTTTCAAGAGGAGATATCTCTCTGCTTACAATAGACTGCAAATTCATAACTATGGCAGAACCTGCCACAACCGCATCAACTCCCTGATGAGGAAGTGAGCCGTGTCCACCTTTTCCTGTAACTTTTATTCTGAACAAATCTGTTGAAGCCATTCTCGGACCTGCTTCCACAGAAATTTTTCCCAGTTCAATATCTGCCCAGATATGAATACCGAATACTCCGTCCACACCTTCAAGAGCTCCCTCTTCTATCATTTTTTTCGCTCCCCACGCTGTTTCTTCAGCAGGCTGGAAGAAAAGTTTTACAGTTCCCTGTATTTCATCTTTTATTTCATTTAAAATTTTTGCAGCTCCAAGAAGTGAAGCTATATGTCCGTCATGTCCGCAAGCATGCATAAGCCCTTCTTTTTTGGAAGCAAAAGGAAGTCCTGTGCACTCTTTTACTTGAAGTGCATCCATATCAGCACGAAGTGCCACGGTTTTTCCGGGTTTTCCTCCTTGTATCGTTCCTATTACCCCTGTTCCGGCTGCTGAAACATAAGGTATCCCCATTTTATCCAATTCTTCCTTTATTTTTGCAGATGTATTGTATTCCTCTGTACTCGGCTCCGGATTTTCGTGGAAGTATCTTCTCATTTCAACCATGTAATCTTTATATTTTTCACCCAACTTTTGTATATTTTTTCCTGACATTTTTATTTCCCCCTTAAACTATAACAAATTTTTAAATACTCCTGCTATTACAACCGAAACTATTGTTACTGTTGTAAATCCTCCTATAAGCATTTTCGGAAGCATTTCTCCCATTAAAAATTCTCTCTCCTGCTCATCTTCTGTCAGAGCTTTTACAGCTTCCTGTGTAAGAATATAGTTTGGCGGAAAACCATAAAGAGCTGTAAGAGCTACAGAAAATGCCATTTCTCTCGAATATCCCAAAACTTTTCCTATTCCTATTGAAACCACAGCCATACCGATAACTCCGAAAATTATTATTCCGATAAGAGGAATTATAAGCTCGGCAAGCATTGCCGGTGTCGCCTTTGAAAGACTGGCAAAAATAAATGCCATAAGTGCTGTCATAAAAAATCCAAAACTGTTTGCCAGAGTAAGAGGCTGTCTTTCGATAAATCCTATTTCTGCCGCAATTACTCCAAGAATAAGCATTACAATATATTTTGAAACTGCTCCTCCTGTAAATACATCAATATAATGGGACATTACCATAAGAACTCCAAGCTTTGTATAAAGCATATATGTTGTCTGATATTTCTTATCCATCGGAGCAAACAATCTGAATCTGCTGACTTCTTCCTTTACCTCCTCGCTTATCTCTCCATTTTTCTCATTAGTGGAATTTCTGTATTTGGAAAGAAGCCTCTGCCCTTCTTTTTTCAGCATTATTGATGTAAGAGGATATCCTGCAAATCCCTGCATTACATAAACTATAATTGCAAGAACAGCAAATGCCTCAAGCCCCTTTGCTTTTGCAGCTTCCGACATAATAATTGCCGCTACAAGTCCTCCTGTCAAAGGAGGTGTTGTAATCACAGCCATATCCCAGCCGAAAACTATTTTTCCAAGAGTAAGTGTTCCGAGACAGATTCCCGCAATTCCCCCAAGAGCAACTGCCACTGTTTTCCACTGACTTATCATTTCCTTAAAACTCAGCATTGTCCCCATATGTCCGACAAGTGTAAGCATTGCAAGTGTTACAACAGGTGCTGTAAATCCTGCAAGGTCCACTATATTTTCAGGGAAAAAAGTCCAAAATCCCCCCAGAAAAATTGCTGCCGATACAAAAACAGACGGTATAAAGGCTTTCGTTTTCATTGAAACAATCTCCCCTACCGTCAGAACTATCAATACAATTAAAAATGCAACTGTCAAATTCATGCTACCACCCCTGTCTGTTTTTTAAGTACAATATAATCAAAAAAATAATATTTATACTAGATGATACTCCAACAGAGGCGATTAGTAAAGCTTTTTTTACACATATTCCAAAAGAATTGTTATAAGCGGAAGTGTAATCAGAGAAAATACTGTTGACACAAAAATAATTTTTGAAGCAAATCCCGGGTCAACATCATATTTTTGTGCAAGCATAGCTGTGGCACTGGCAGCAGGCATTCCCGTAAGTACCACACATACATTTCCGGGAAGTTCCTCCACAGGCAGAATAAATCTTACAAATACAAGAATTATCATCGGTATAATTATAAGTCTTACAGCCGAAAAAATTATTGCTGTTTTATTAAAAATTTCTTTTACATTTACTTCACTCAAAATTCCTCCGATAACAAACATACTCAAAGCTGTGTTACACTGTCCGATAGCCGCTATTGTTTTATTAATTGGTTTCGGCGGAACTATTCCCACAGATCCCAGAAGCATAAGAGCTACTCCTATGTATATTGAAACAATACATGGATGAGTCAGAACTTTTTTGGCTATATTATTTTTCTCTCCTTTTCCTGCAAAAAGAGAAATTCCTGCAGACCACATAACTATTCTCTGGGGAATTAAAAATACTGAAGCATAAAGAAGTCCCATAGGTCCGTAAACACTTTCCACAATAGGCATTCCCATATATGAACCGTTCGGTACCATTGTCCCATATTTACAGCAGATTTTTTTGTTTCCTTCCACTCTATTCCACAGAAAAAGATTGAGAAAACTGCACATTACCTGTATTCCCATTGAAATCAACAAAACTGTTATTGTAGAAATCAAAAGTTCACGGGTAAGTTTCAGCTGAAAAGATTTAATAATTGCACAAGGAAGCACAACTGTAAGAATAATATTTGTTACCTGTTTTCTGGTTTCCTTATCAAAATATCCCTTTTTTGCAAGAACATATCCCACAACCAGCAGTAAAAATATCTGTATCTGTAATGAAGCCATTTCCATTTTCTTTACCTCGATTTAAAATTTGTCTTTATTTAAATTATAGTAATTTTAGCATTTTTATGCAAATATATTTTATTAAGAAAAAAACGGCACAAAATTAATTGTACCGTTTTTCAAAATTTTTACTGTTTAATATTATTTTAGAAACGATAAGATACTCCTGCTGTTATTCTGCTGTCGTCTCCGCTGTCTGACCACATCATTTCGTATTTTC
>UQXM01000047.1 GCA_900545035.1 uncultured Fusobacterium sp.
CTCATCTTACCGAAAAAAATATTTTGGATAAAAGAGTTATTGCTCTCACATACAAAAATTTATGCAGAGAAAATCTTAAAATATTTTATTCAAAAGCAGGAATAAAAAATTATATTTCTGATAAAAATATCGAAAATTTAAAAACAGAGCTGAAATATTTTGCAGAAAACTGTTGTCCTGTAAATATTCATATAGACAAAGCTTTTATTTCATCTGATGATATGATTGTAAAAACAGAAATTCAAAAAAAATATTATGAAAAAAATGAAGTTTCGTTCACTGTGATTGAAGGAAAACACTGTATTTTTAATAAAATTAAAAACTGGAAATATTTTTTATGAAAGGCGGGGGATAATAGTGGATTTTGATAAAAATTTTGAAACATATAATAAAAATGCAGTTGTGCAGAAACAAACGGCTGAAACTCTTGCCAAATTTCTCCCTGAAAATATTAAAGAATATAAAAATATTCTGGAACTGGGATGCGGAACAGGTTTTTTTACAAGAGAACTTCTGAAAAAAACAAATTCTCAAAATGTTGTTCTCAATGATTTTTTTGATACAAGAAAATATATTAAAGATATTGATTACAAAAAATTTCTGCAGGGAGATATGAAAAATTTTTTAAATGAAAAATACGATTGTGTAGTTTCAAGCTCATGTTTTCAGTGGTCTGATAATTTGGAAGAGCTTCTAAAACTTATCTCACTATGTTCAAAAAATCTTATTTTTTCAATTTATATTTCAGGAAATATGGCAGAAATAAAAAATCATTTCGGCGTAAGTCTGAAATATTACACTCAAAATGAAATAACAGAAATCCTAAAAAAATATTTTAAAAATGTACAGGCTTTTGAGGAAATAACAACTCTTTCGTTTGAAACTCCTCTTGAAGCTTTAAAACATATTCAAAAAACAGGAACATCGCTCAACGCTCAAATTCCAGTTTCAAAAATAAAATCATACAAAGAAACAACTCTTACATATAAAACAGGATTTTTCAGAGCTTCAAATCAGTAAAAATTTTTTAAACTTTTTGTGTTTTTATATAGTCTTAATAGTATAAAAAGTAATAAAACTCCCCCCAATGAATTAATAAAAACAGAGTGGTCAGAAAAAACTGCTCTGTTTTTATTTTTATTATTTGACAAAATAATAATTTTTTTATATAATTCAGTTAATTATTAAAGACCTTTTAAAAAGATATAAAATAATTATTAAAAAGGATAATATCATGGAAAAAATAAATGGAAATTCTCTTTTAATGAAAGAGGTAAACACAAATATTTTAAGAAGTGTTTTACGAAAAGAAAAATATTTTACAAAACAAAAACTTGCAAAAATAACAGGTTTGAGTGTTGTAACAGTTGGGACTATTTTAAATCAACTTTTAAAAACAGGAGAAGTATTTGAAGATAAACTTATATCTTCAAAAGGAGGACGACCTGCTCACAGATTCTGCTACAATAAAAATTTTTTAAACATTCTTACTTTATGTACATATGAAAAAAATAAAAAAGATATTTTATCTATTATTGTCAGCAATATTTTAGGAGAAGAAATATTCAAAAGAGAAGAAGAATTAAAAAATCCTGACTGGGATTTTTTTATAAATATTATTGATGATACAATAAAAAAATATCCTCTTATAAAAGCTTTGGGAATAAGTATGCCAGGACAGGAAAGCAAAGGAAAAATAATTATTCATGATTATGATAATCTTAATAATCTTAACTTTATTGAATTTTTTGAAAATAGATATAACTTTCCTGTAATATTTGAAAATGATGTAAATTCTGCTGTAATAGGATATTGTAAAAGAGAAAATTATATCCAAAATTCTGCTGTAATTTATATTTATTTTCCTGAAAAATATCCTCCTGGTGCAGGAATTTTTATTAACGGAAAAATATATAAAGGCTATATGGGAACAGCAGGAGAGATAAAATATATTCCTTTGGAAATTGATTGGGAAAATATAAATTACAGTTCAGAAGAAAAAACAATAGAAAATATATCAAGGCTTATTTCTTCTGTATCAGCTATACTTAACCCTGAAAAAATAGTTATCTGTGGAAATTTTATCTCTGAAAGCATTTTAAAAGAAGCTGAAAAAATAAGCAGAAAATTTTTAAAAAAAATTTTTGTTCCAGAAATTCTTATTTCAAAAAACTTTATTTCTGATTTTGAAGTGGGAATAACAGAACTTACTCTTGATCTGTTGATACCAAAATTATCATTACAAAACAAATAAAATCGGAGGAATTTAAAATGGAAAAAATAAAAGCAGATTTACATATGCACTCAAATATCAGCAACGACGGAGACTTTACTCCGGCAGAACTTATAAAAATGTGTGGAAAAGCAGGAATTAAAATAGCAGCACTTGCTGACCATAATTCTGTAAGAGGTGTAGCAGAAGCTGTAAATGAGGGAGAAAAACTTGGAATAAAAGTTATTCCCGCCATAGAACTTGACTGTACACACAAAGAATACAATCTTCATGTTCTGGGATATAATATAGATTATACTGATAAAATTTTTGCAGAAATAGAAAAAAATATTTATGAGCAGGAACTGAAAGCAGGGGATAAAAGAATGGCTCTTGTGAAAGAAGCAGGGATATTTTTTGACGAAGAAAAAGTAAAAGCTCTTTCTCCCGACGGAACAATTACAGGAGAAATGATCGGAGAAATTGCTATTAAAGACGAAAAAAACAAAAACAATCCTCTTGTTATACCGTATATGAACGGGGGAACAAGAAGCGACAATCCTTATGTTAATTTTTATTGGGATTGGTGTTCCAAAGGAAAACCTGCCTATGTCCCTATAAAATATATCACTCTTAAAGAAGCTGTAAATATTATCCATAAAGCAGGAGGAAAAGCTGTCCTTGCACATCCGAACAATAATATCGGAATGAATGAAATTGTTTTCAGTGAAATAATTGCAGAGGGAGTTGAGGGAGTGGAAGCTTTCAGCAGCTATCATTCAAAAGAAGATGCAGAATTTTTCTTAAAAATGGCAGAAAAATATAATACTGCGGTTACTTGCGGAAGCGATTTTCACGGAAAAACAAAGCCTGCAATAAAACTGGGAGAAATGGGAATTTTGTTTGATTTTTTTCAAAATTTGGTATAAAATACATTGGCAAATTTAAAAATATTTTATTTTTGGGGGAGGGATTAAAATTAAACAAAAATCATTTTTGGCACTGGCATTTCCTATTTTTCTTGAACTTCTTCTTGTAAATGTAGTAGGAAATGTTGATACCTATATGCTTGGAAAATACAGCGACGATGCTGTCGGAGCAGTAGGAGGAATAAGCCAGGTACTTCTTATTCAAAACTCTGTTTTCGGATTTATCTGTCTTGGTACGAGCATACTTACAGCACAGTTTATCGGAGCGAAAAAAAATCTGAAAATCAAAGAAGTTATTGCAACATCTCTTTTAATGAATCTGATTTTCGGACTTATCATAGGTGCCGGATATGTGATATTTTCCGAAGCAATTATGAAAGGAATAAATCTTCCGCCGAAACTTATGGATATAGGAAGAACATATTTCAAACTGGTTGGAGGATTATGTGTGTTTCAGGCTTTGACTCTTACCTGCGGAGCTGTAATGAAAAGTTTCGGAAACACAAAACAAAATCTTTTTATTAATATTGGAGTAAATATTCTGAATGTTATAGGAAACGGAATGTTTATTTTTGGGTGGTTCGGTGCACCTGTTCTGGGAGCAACAGGAGTTGGAATTTCCACAGTATTTTCAAGATTTATCGGTTGTATAGTTGCCATACTGGTTATGAAACATTACTGCAGTTTCAAATTTGATATGAGACTTTACAAACCTATAAGATTTAAAATTATAAAAAATATTCTTGGAATAGGAATTCCAACAGCGGGAGAAAATGTTGCATGGAATGTAGGACAGCTTCTTGTAATGTCTATGGTTAATAAAATGGGAATTGCAAGTATTACTGCAAGAACTTATCTTATGCTTATTTCCACTCTGATTATGACATTTTCCATTGCAGCGGGACATGGGTCTGCAATTCTTGTGGGACGGCATGTGGGGGCTCACGAATATGACGAAGCATACAATACTGCTATGAGAAGTTTAAAAATTTCTCTTATCCTTGTGGGAGCAGTTTCGTTGATTATCACAATTTTCAGAGTTCCTGTAATGAAATTTTTCACAATAAATCCTGATGTTCTTGCTGTTTCAATGAAAATTTTCAGATGTATTTTTATTCTTGAAGTGGGTAGAACATTTAATATTGTAATCATAAACAGCCTTCATGCAGCAGGGGATATAAAATTCCCTATGGTAGCGGGAGTGGGCTCTGTTTTCGGAGTGGCAGTTTTCCTTTCATGGATTTTGGGAATAAAACTGGGCTACGGACTTCTGGGAGTATGGATTGCCAATGCTGCTGATGAATGGACAAGGGGAATTATTATGATGTTCAGATGGAAAAGTAAAAAATGGCAGAACAAAGGATTTGTATAAATATTATCTAAGGAGGAATTTATATGAAAAAATATTTTAAGCATTTAAAAAAATTTTTGGTTTTGATATCTGTTTTTCTTTTTTCTGCAGCAGCTTTTGCTGATAATTACAGAGATGAAATTATAAAAAAAGTAAATACTGAAAGAAAAATCCAAAAGCTTGCACCTCTGGAAAAAGATAATACTTTAAACTCACTGGCACAGAAAAAAGCAGAGATAATGGCAGAAGAGGAAAATTTAAGCCATACAGCAGGAGGACAGAAATCTTTCTCAGAAATTTTCAAAGAAAACGGCATTGAATATCTGGCTGTTGGGGAAAATATTGCAAGAAACTGGAAAACCACAGATGAAGTTATGAGTGCATGGATGAATTCTTCAGGACACAGAAAAAATATTTTAAATCCTAAATTTACCCATATAGGTGTAGGAAAGGCTGTAAGTAAAACAGGAGATATCTATTGGGTACAACTTTTCATAAAATATAAAAATTAATATTTATTTATAAAAAAACAGGCTGCTTTTTACAAACAGCCTGTTTTAATGTTTTTAATTCAATTATTCTTCTGTTGCAGAAACTCCGTATTTTTCGATTAACTCTTTAGTTTCTCTTTTTTCTTCGTCAATTTCAAGTCCTTTAACAGAAATTTTTATTCTTTGTTTGTCTTTGTCTATTTCAACGATTTTTCCTCTTACAACATCTCCGACAGCAAACTTATCTTTTAAATTTTTGATAAAGTCTTTAGAAGCAAGCTGTGTAGGAATAAATCCGTCAATACCGTCTTCAAGTTTTACAAACATTCCGAAGTCAAGTATGCTCTTAACAGTTTTTTCAACTACATCTCCCACTTTGTATTCTTCCATAGCTTTTTCCCATGGGCTTTTTTCAAGAGCTTTTATACTTCCTTTTATTTTCTTTTCGTTAAGATCAAGTTCGATAACTTCAAATTCAACTTCTTGTCCTTTTTCAAATTTTCTGCTTCCTACCCATGCAAAATCAGATTGGTGAATAAATACATCTATTCCCTCTTCAATTTCAACAAATACTCCGTAAGGTTTTATTTCAGCAACTTTACCTGTAAGTTTTGTTCCCACTTTGTAAGCTTCTTCTGCTTTTTCCCAAGGGTCAACAGAAAGCTGTTTCATTCCAAGTTTTAATTTTCTGCTTTCAGGTTTGAATTCAAGAACTTTAACTTTTACAACATCTCCTGCTTTTGCAAATTCATTTACATTTATTTTCTTTCTGTTCCATGTGAAATCAGAAATATGGATAAGTCCTTCCACTCCGTCCATCACTTCAACCAAAACTCCGTATTGAAGAATTTTAGTTACTTTTCCTTCAACAACAGAATCAACTGCCAAAGTTTCTGCTGCTATATCCCAAGGATTTCTTACAAGAGCTTTTAATGAAAGTTTTACATTTTTCTTTTCAGGTTCAAGTCCTATAACTTTTACTTGAAGTTTATCTCCGATATTGAATCCTTCAATTTTTTCAGCTTTTTTCCAAGAAATTTCAGAAATATGAATGAATCCTCTTAAACTTCCTATTTCTACAACTATTCCGAATGGAAGAAGTTCAATTATTGTTCCTTCTAAAACATCTCCTTCGTGAAGTCCTGAAAATTCTTCGTCAGCTTTCATCATAACAATATCTTTTCTTGAAACAGTAACTTTTTTACCTTTTTTATCTTCTTTGATGTCTTTTACAAGAACTTTAATCTCCTGTCCTGTAATATCTTCATCTTTTTTAGTTTCAGAAAGTGATTTTGGAAGAAATACCTGATGAGCAAATATCTCAACAATATATCCTCCTTTTACTTCTTTAACAACTTTTCCTGTTACCTCTTCTTTCTTTTCGAAAGCTTCTTTTATTTTTTCCCATCCTTGTTCCATTTCAACTTTTCTTCTTGAACCGATAAGGAATTCACCTTCAGGTGTTTCTCCTACAAGCATAACTTCTATTTCATCACCAATGTTATAGTCAGTTACCTCTTCTGCTCTTACTCTTACAGAAGTAATTTGTCCGGGAACATCAAGGTATGCAAAGTTTCTTTCTTTGCTTGCTATTGTTCCTGTTACTTTCGCACCTGTGCTTCCCTCTTCTGGAAGGTATTCGTTAAGCAGTGCTTCAAATTCATTATAATCCATGTTTGTCATCAAAAGTCCCCCTTATTTCATTTTCTATCTCTAAAATTATTTCTTCCGGTGTTGATGCCCCTGCTGTTATTCCTATCTTTTTAACATTATCAAACCAAGAGCTGTTCAATTCTGTCATATCTTGTATAAGATAGCTTTTTTCGTTTACGCTTTTAGAAATTTCATACAATTTTTTACTGTTTGAACTTTTATTGTCTCCCACAATAAGAACTGTATCCACTTCTTTGGCAAGTTTTTCCACAGCTTTCTGCCTTTCGTATGTTGCCCCGCATATTTTGCTGAATATTTCAATGTTTTTATATTTTTCATTAATATAATCTTTAATTTGAAAAAACAGCTCTTTGTTGAGAGTTGTCTGTGTAAGCAGACAATAATTTTCATTTTCATCAATATGAAGCTCCTTAAATTCTTCAAAAGAATTTACTATTTCCACATTTTTTCCAAATGAAACTATTCCTCTCACTTCAGGGTGATTTCTGTCCCCGATAAAAATTATTTTCTTGCCGTCTGCTTCTGCCTCTATAAGTGCTTTTCTTATTCTTTCCACAAAAACACAAGTGGCATCATAAACTTTTACTTTCTCTTTTTCTAGTATATCATAAATTTCTTTTGTTGTCCCGTGTGCTCTTATTATTACCACATCTTTTTTGTTAAGATTTATTTTTTTTTCTTTCAAATCTTCCTCTGAAAGAGTTCTAAATCCTTTTTTTTCCATATCTGAGGTAACTCTTGTATTGTGTACAAGCATTCCCAAAATAAAAAGATTTCCATCAAAATTTTTTTCGGCAATAATTTTATTGCACAGATTTATTGCACCTGCAACACCAAAACAGAACCCCATTTTTTCAGCTCTTTTTATTTCCATATAAATTAATCTTCTCCGAATTTATCTTCTTCTATAAGTATTCTCAGTGCTTCAAGCATTTCGTCCTCATCAGGTCCGTCTGCTTCCAGCTCAAGCTTTCTTCCTTGTTCTGCCGCAAGAAGCATAAGCCCCATTATACTCTTTCCGTTTATCTCTTCTCCCTCATATCTCACTTTTATATCCGAATCGTAAGTGACTGCCAGCTGCACAAAAAGAGATGACGGTCTGGCATGAAGTCCTGCTTTATTTTTAATCTGCACTGTTATTTTCTTCATAATTTCTGCTCTCCCTTTATATTTTTTATATATTTTTTCACTGTTTTTCTTACTTCTTCCGAATTTTTACAATTCAGAACAGCTTTTTTTATTTTTTCAAGCTGGGATATTTTTATTTTTCTTACAAGGTTTCTGGCTCTCGGAATAAAAGCAGGGGACATACTCAAAGTTTTTATTCCGAAACTTAAAAGTATCACTATTCCCACAGGCTCTCCTGCCATTTCTCCGCATACAGATGTTTTCTTCCCTTTTTCTGCCGCCGCTTCCGCTACAATATTTATAGCCCTCAACACAGCAGGATTATAATAATCATAAAGATTATTTTCTTTTTGAGAAAATCTGTCGGCTGCAAGAATATATTGAGCAAGGTCGTTGCTTCCTATTGAAAAGAAATCAACATAATCACACATCTGATCAGCCATAAGTATTACGGAAGGAACTTCTACCATTATCCCTGTTTCTATTTCATTTTCAAAATTTACTCCCTCTTTTACAAGTTCCTGTTTTATTTCTTCAGTAAGAATTTTTACTTCCTGAATTTCATCTGTATTTGTAATCATAGGGTGCATTATTTTTATATTTCTTGTGCTTCCTGCTTTTAGTATTGCTCTCAGCTGTGTTTTTAAAATTCCTTTTTTGTCAAGAGTAAATCTTATTCCTCTCTCTCCCAGAGAAGGATTTTGCTCAGGCTTCATTTTAAAATACGGCAGACTTTTATCAGCTCCGATATCAAGAGTTCTTATAATAAGAGGTTTCTCTTCTCCTATTTTCCTGCTTACTTTTTCATAAAAATCAACCTGAATATCTTCGTCGGGAAGTTCTTCTCCCTCCATAAAAATAAATTCTGTCCTTAAAAGCCCCACTCCGTCAGCATTTACCCTTTTAAAAATATTCTCATCTATTTCCTGTCCCGCATTTATTTCTAAATTTATTTTCACTCCGTCCTTTGTTACAGAGGGCAGAGTAAGAGTTTCTTTTATTTCTTCTTTTTCTTTTTCATATTCTGTCTGTAAAACTCTGTACTCTCTTAAAGTTTCTACAGAGGGATTGGTTATAACCACAGGCTCTTCACTGTATGTATCAAGAATAATATATTCTCCCCATTCCTCTTTCAGAATATTTTTTCCTCCCATAAAAGTAGGAATTTCCAAAGATTTTGCAAGAATTGCTGTATGTGAGGTTTCTCCCACATAACCTATAACGATTCCTTTAATATCTATTTTTTTATTATATATGCTCAAAAGCTCTGACGGAAGAATATCTTCCGCAATAAGAATTTTTCCTTCCAAAGCACTGTAACCATATTCATTGTCAGCAAGTGCTTCCAAAAGTCTTTCTCCGATATCCTGAATATCCAAAGCTCTCTGTCTGTAAAGAGGATTTTTCATTTTTTTAAATGAATCCACATATTTTTTTACAGTTCTTTTTATTACCTCTTCCACATTGAGTTTGTCTTTTTTTATTGATTCTTTAATATCATCTCTGAACATAGGATCGTCAAGCATCATAAAATGCACTGATAAAATCTGTAAATCTTTTTCAGCCACTTTTCCCTGAAGGTCATGTTTCAAATTGGCCAGCTTTTCTTTGGCACTTTTCACAGCATTCTCATATCTTTCTATTTCACTGTCTATATTTTCATCAGAAAGAGAAAAAGATTCTGTTTCAAAATTTTTCTGCCCTTTTAAATAGGGCTCTGCAATGACTATCCCTTCGTATATACTTTTTCCGTATATTCTTTCCATTTTTCATCAATCCCTTTTTACCTTAGGCTCTTTAAATTATATATTATTTAGTCGTTTTTTTCAATTTTTAGTTGAAAGAAATTAAAAAAAATTATTTTTTGTTTTTTATTTTCATTGTAATTAAAGTTCTTTTGTGGTAAAATTTCTCATAAATATTTTAAAAGGCTGATTCATATATCAGATATATATTAAAAATCTTGTTTTTAAATTTTTTAATTTTTATATACAGGAGGTTTCAAACAATGAATAATATGCTGGAAATTTTTGGAAAATTTCATTTTTCAGAACTGGAGCTTAAAAGCAGAGTGCCTAACTCTATTTTTAAGGAATTTAAAGCTGTCCAAAGAGGAGAAAAAGAACTGTCTATCTCTGTGGCTGAAGTTATAGCAAACGCTGCTAAAAACTGGGCAACTGAAAACGGAGCTACTCACTTCACTCACTGGTTCCAGCCGCTTACTGATTTGACTGCCGAAAAACATGAATCATTCATTTCTATCTCTTCTGACGGAAATATTCTTTCACAATTTTCCGGTAAAGAACTTATCAAAGGAGAATCCGATACATCATCATTCCCTAACGGAGGACTTCGTTCTACATTTGAAGCAAGAGGATATACTGCATGGGATTTATCGTCTCCAATGTTTTTGAGAGGACCGGAAAAAGCTAAATCTCTTTATATTCCCACAGCTTTTATAGGATACAACGGAGAAGCTCTTGATAAAAAAGTTCCTCTTTTAAGGTCGATAAATGCTGTTTCCGCTCAAGCTTTGAGAGTAAAAAAAGCTTTGGGGGATACTGAAACTTCCAGAATAGATGTTACTCTTGGAGTGGAGCAAGAATATTTCCTTATTGAAAAAAAATTCTGGGAAAACAGACAGGATTTAATGCTTTGCGGAAGAACTCTTTTCGGTTCGCTTCCTCCAAAAGGTCAGGAAATGAATGACCACTATTACGGAACTCTGAAAGAAAAAGTTGAAAAATTTATGGCTGAACTTGACAGCGAACTTTGGCAGCTGGGAGTTATGGCAAAAACAAAACATAACGAAGTCGCTCCAAACCAATTTGAGCTGGCTATAATGTTTGCTTCTGCAAATGTGGCAGTCGACCAAAATCAACTTTCAATGGATGTAATTAAAAAAGTGGCAGACAGACACGGACTGGCAGCTCTTCTTCACGAAAAGCCTTTCTCAAAAGTAAATGGTTCGGGAAAACATTGCAACTGGTCTTTAGCAACAAATTTGGGAGAAAATCTTTTCGACCCGGGAGATATGTCAAAAGATAATCTTCAATTTTTAGTTTTTCTTACAGCAGTAATTGAAGCTGTTGACAGATACTCTCATGTTCTTAGAGTTTCCACAGCTACTCCGGGAAATGACCACAGACTTGGAGGACATGAAGCACCTCCTGCTATTATTTCAATTTTCTTGGGAGATCCTCTGCAGGAACTTCTTGAAAACATCGGAAAAATACAGACAACTACACATGAAGAAGTTATGATAGGGCTTGGTGCTTACAATTTCCCTAAAATTCCAAAAGATATTTCAGACAGAAACAGAACTTCGCCTTTTGCATTCACAGGAAACAAATTTGAATACAGAATGCCGGGTTCAAGTGCTTCTCCGGCAACACCTACATTTATTATAAATACAATCGTGGCTGATGTTTTGAGAGAATATGCAGATATTCTTGAAGCTGTTGAAGATAAATCAAAAATGAAGAAAAATATTATTCAGCTGATAAAAGAAAGATACAATCTTCACAAAAAAATTATTTTCAACGGAAACGGATATGATAAAGCATGGGTTGAAGAAGCAGAAGCAAGAGGTCTCAGAAATCTGAAAAATACCGTGGACGCACTTCCTATTTATATAGAAGAAGATACTATAGCTCTTTTTGAAAGAACAAAAGTTTTAAGCAGAAACGAACTTCATTCTATTTTTGTGGTTTATACTGAAAGATACAATAAACAGCTGAACATCGAAACTTCCACAGCAATAAGAATGGCAAGAAATGAAATCTATCCTGCAATTATGAGATATATGAACAATATTGCTTCATCAATCAACAGTATAAGAACAGCAATCGGTGCTGAAAACGAAGAGATGATAGAAGGAGATATAAAACATCTTAATAAAGTTCTGAATGCAAAAATTCATTTGAGAACATCTCTGGCAGAACTTGAAAATGATTTCGCAAAAGCTGTAAATATTAATGATCAATACGAAAGAGCAAAATTCTATCATTCATGTATTGTTCCAAGACTTGAACATCTGAAAGAATGGGCTGATGTTCTTGAACTTGTATGTGAAAAATCTATCTGGCCGTTCCCTGTATATGAGGATTTATTATTTAAATTATAAAAATTTTTTTATTTTTAAGACGGCATATTTAAAATTATTTAAAAAAATTTTTTTAATCAAAAAAAACTTTTTAAACTTTTATGAATAAACTGTCGTCTGAATGGTATAATATCTTAAAAAAGATATTTATCTCATAAACTTTCCCTTAATGTTTTATAGAGAAGAGGGGTGAAATTTCACCCCTCTTCTC
>UQXM01000048.1 GCA_900545035.1 uncultured Fusobacterium sp.
ATGAAATCATATGTAAGGGATCTTAACCACCTTTACAGAAAAGAGAAAGCTTTATGGGAGCTTGACTGTACAAGCGACGGCTTCCAGTGGATAGACCACAATAATGCAGACCAGAGTATTATTTCTTATGTAAGAAAGAGCAGGGATAAAGATGATTATCTTGTAATTATATGTAACTTTACACCTGTACATTATTCTGATTTTAAAGTGGGTATTCCAAGAATTACCGATTATGAGGAAATATTCAACAGCGACAGAGATATTTACGGAGGTTCAAATGTGAGAAACATGGGAATAATCAAACCTCTTACAGAAGAGAAACATGGTATGCCGTACTCTGTATCTTTGGAAATTCCTCCATTATCGACAATAATTTTAAAACCTAAATTTGCTTCAAAAAAAGTTTCTTTGATAAAATAAAAGAATTATAATTCATACAAAAAAATGAAAACTAGGAAGGAGTAGATATTTATGAAAAAAGAAATCGTTGCAATGGTATTAGCCGGTGGACAAGGAAGCAGACTGAAACTGTTAACTAAAAACAATGCAAAACCTGCTGTTCCTTTTGGAGGAAAATACAGAATAATAGATTTCCCTCTGAGCAACTGTACAAACTCTGGTATTGATACAGTGGGAGTACTTATCCAATACAAGCCTCAAATTCTTAATAACTATATCGGAATAGGTAGAGCATGGGATCTGGACAGAAATTTTGGAGGAATAAGTTTACTGCCTCCATATATGCAGGAAACAGGTGGTTGGTGGTATAAGGGAACTGCTAACTCAATTTATCAAAATATGGATTTTATAGATGAGTATGATCCTGAATATGTACTTATACTTTCAGGGGACCATATTTATAAAATGGATTACAATAAAATGCTTGATTATCACAAAAAACATAATGCCGATGCTACAATAGCAGTTATTGAAGTATCTTTGAAAGAAGCTTCAAGATTTGGTATTATGAATGTTGATGAAAATAAAAAAATTTACGAGTTTGAAGAAAAACCGGCTAACCCAAAAAGCACACTTGCTTCAATGGGAATATATATATTCAACTGGAAAACTCTTAAAAAAGCACTGATAGAAGACGAAGCAAATCCTGATTCTTCAAAAGACTTCGGAAAAGATATTATTCCTAAACTTTTGGGAGAAAACAAAAAACTTATGGCTTACCCATTTAAAGGATACTGGAAAGATGTAGGAACAGTTGAAAGTTTATGGGAAGCAAATATGGATTTATTAAATGAAGATATAGGTTTTGATATTTATGATAAAAACTGGAAAATTTATTCACAAGCACCAAACAAACCCGGACAGGTTATAGGAGAAAGTGCAAAAATTAAAAATTCTCTTATTACAGAAGGATGTGTAATTGACGGGGAAGTAGAAAACTCAGTTCTGTTTTCAGGAGTACACATAGAAAAAGGAGCAAAAGTTACAAACTCTGTAATTATGTGTGATACAATAATAGGAAAGAATTCAAAAGTTGACAGAGCAATTTTCGGAAGAAAAGTTGTTGTAAAAGATAATCTTGAAGTTGCAGGAAAATCAGAAATACTTTTGGTGGAAGAAGACAGAGTTGTAACTGAAAATATAATTAAATAATTGAGGGGAGATGTAAGATTATGCTTAAGAATTATATTGGAATACTAAGTGCTATTGAAAATAAAGAAAACCTGAGAAGACTGGCTGCCCACAGAGCAGTTGCATCTATTCCGCTTGCGGGAAAATACAGAGTTGTGGATTTTATGCTTTCTAATATGTCGAATGCAGGAATTACTACTGTTGGAATATTCACAGATAACGATTCCCGTTCTTTGAGAGACCATGTGGGAACAGGTCGTCCGTGGGAACTTAACAGACATCATGGGGGAATATTTATGTTCAGCTTTAACAGAAGCATGAATGCAAATTATGATGTACAGATGTTAAAAGATAATCTTGAGTTTTTATACAAAGCTAAAGAAGAAAATGTTATTTTCTCTTCAACATACATGATAGCAAATCTTGATTTAAAAGCAGCTGTAGCTGACCATGAGTCATCAGGAAGAGATATTACAGTTATTTATAAAAGAGTAAATGATGCAGATAAAAACTTTTTAAACTGTGATGTGTTATCACTTGACGGGGATAAAAGAGTTACAGATGTATCTAAAAATCTTGGAAATCATCCGCAGGCTAATATCTGCACAGAAATATTTATTATGAAAAAAGAGCTTCTTTTAACTCTTATTGAAAAATGTGCATATATAGATTATGCTTATAATATGAAAGCTGTTATATATGAAAATATAAACAAACTTGTAGTAAAAGGATTTGAATATAAAGGATATCTTGCTTGTATAAATTCACTTCTTTCTTATTACAAAACAAATATGGATATGCTTTCAGTAGATGTAACAAAAGAATTGTTCTTTAACGATTCAAATCCAATTTATAGTAAATCAAAAGACTCACCTCCTACAAGATATTATGACGGTTCAATTGTACAAAATGCTCTTGTGGCAAACGGATGTATAATAAAAGGAACTGTAAAACACAGTATTGTTTCAAGATATACTGTTATTGAAGAGGGAGCAGAAGTAGAAAACTGTATTGTACTTCAAAATTGTACTATTAAGAGCGGAGTTAAAATTAAAAATGTTATTATAGATAAAAATGTTACCCTTGATGCAGGAACAGAGCTGAAAGGAAGTGACATCTATCCTCTGATTATAGAAAAAGAAATTTCAAGATAATTCAGCAGGATAGTTTATGAGGAAAAAAGGAGGAATGTAAAATGAAAATATTATTTGTGGCATCTGAAGCTGCTCCCTTTTTAAAGACAGGAGGACTTGCAGATGTAGCTCATTCTCTGCCGAAAGCTCTTAAAAAAGCCGGAACGGATATAAGAGTAATCATTCCCAAATATGGAAAAATTTCAGATGAATTTAAAGAACAAATGGATCATATTGCGGAATTTACAGTTCCTGTTGGTTGGAGAAACCAATATTGCGGACTGGATCATTTAAAATATGACGGAATAGATTTCTATTTTATGGATAATGAATATTATTTTAAAAGAAACGAACCATACGGACACTACGATGACGGAGAAATTTTTGCTTTTTTCTCAAGAGGTGTTTTGGAAGCAATAAAACATATGGATAATTTCATTCCTGAAGTTATCCACTGTAATGATTGGCATACAGGAATGATTCCTGTATTTTTGGAAGCTTTTTACAGATATGATATAAGATTTCAAAATATCAAAACAATATTCACAATACACAATCTGAGATATCAGGGAATATTCTCAAAAACAATACTTACTGAACTTCTGGGACTTGATTATTCATATTTTACAGAAGACAAATTGAAATACTATGATGCTGTTTCATTTATGAAAGGTGGAATAATATATTCAGATATTGTTACAACAGTGAGTGAAACTTATGCTGATGAAATAAGAACTCCGTATTACGGAGAAAATCTTGATGGACTGCTGAACGGAATAAGCTATAAACTTTACGGAATAGTAAACGGTATAGACCATGATGCATACAATCCAAGAAGAGATAAAGATATTCCAAAAACTTTCGGACTTACAACAATGAAAAATAAACTTGTGGATAAAGAAGCTCTTCAAAAAGAACTTGGACTTCCTGTAAACAAAGATATTCCTGTAATAGGTCTTGTATCAAGACTTGTAAGTCAAAAAGGGCTTGACCTTATAAAAGGTGTAATTGAAGAGATACTTCATCTTGATATACAGCTTGTTATTTTGGGAACAGGGGATCAGGCTTATGAAGACTTGTTTGAATATTATTCACATATTTATCCTGAAAAACTTTCATCAAATATAGGTTTCAGCGATAAACTTGCAAAACTTATATATGCCGGAGCAGATATGTTCTTGATGCCTTCGTTGTTTGAGCCTTGCGGAATAGGACAACTGATAGCTTTAAGATATGGAACAGTGCCTATTGTAAGAGAAACAGGAGGACTTAAAGATACAATTACTCCATACAATAAATATACAGGAGAAGGAAACGGATTTTCATTCACAAATTACAATGCACACGATATGCTGAATGTTATACAGCTTGCAATAGAAACATTCAAAGACAAAAAACAGTGGCTTGCAATTCAGAAAAACGGAATGAAAGCAGAAACAAGCTGGAAAGATTCAGCTAAAAAATATACGGATTTATACAAAAAGCTGGTATAATCTCACAAAGTAAGGAGAAGTGAACAGAGTGCAGATAACTAAAGAACAAATAAAAGAGGATTATATAAAAAGGCTGACATTTACATTTGCAGAAGGTGTAAATGAAGCTTCCATAGAGCATAAATACATGGCTCTTGGAAAACTTATCAAAGACTACGTAACAGAGGGCTGGGCTCAGACAAACAGAGAATATACTAACAGCAGAGCAAAACAAACATATTATTTTTCAATGGAATTTTTAATTGGAAAATTATTAAATACTTATCTTATTAATTTGGGAATAAGAGATTTATGTCGTGATGCTTTGGCGGATTTGGGAATAGACCTTGATGAACTGGCAGCAATGGAGCCTGATGCAGGACTTGGAAACGGAGGACTTGGAAGACTGGCTGCATGTTTTATGGACTCGATGGCTTCTCTTTCTCTTCCGGCTCACGGATGCGGAATTCGTTTTAAACATGGTCTGTTCAAACAGAAAATAGTAAACGGATATCAGGTTGAAAAGCTTGATGACTGGCTGAAAACAGATTTCGTATGGGAAGTTAAAAAAGCCAACAGAGGAGTAAATATTAACTTTGGCGGAAATGTTTACATGAAAAAAACAGGAAACAACAGATTAAAACCTGTTTATGAAAACTGTGAAGTTATAAGAGCCGTTCCTTATGATGTGCCTATCGTAGGATATCTTACAAAAAATGTAAATACTTTAAGACTTTGGAGTGCAGAAGTAGAAGAGGGAGATATAGACTTATCAACTCTTCAGCGTGGAGATTATCTGAGATATCTTGAACATAAATATTCTGTTGAAGAGATTTCGCAAGTACTTTATCCTGATGATTCAAGTGAGTCAGGAAGAAGACTTAGACTTAAACAGGAATATTTCTTTGTAAGTGCAGGTATTCAGACAATAGTTGCAAGATTTAAAAAGACAGGAGAACCTATAACAGAACTTCATAATTTTGTGGCTATTCATATCAACGATACACACCCTGCTGTTGCAGTGGCAGAACTTATGAGAATACTTCTTGACGAAGAAGAACTTGATTGGGAAGAAGCATGGAGAATAACAGTAAAAACTTGTGCATATACTAACCATACAATAATGGCAGAGGCTCTTGAAAAATGGCCGAAAGATATGTTTGCAAAACTTCTTCCAAGAATATATATGATAGTAGAAGAAATTAACAGAAGATTTTGTCTGGAAGTTTCTAAAAAATATTACGGAGACTGGAACAAAATCAATAACATGTCAATCATTCAAAATGAAAATATCAAAATGGCAAACCTTGCTATTATAGGTTCTCATTCAACAAACGGTGTGGCATGGCTTCATACAGAAATTTTGAAACACAGAGAGCTTAAAGATTTCTACGAAATGTATCCTGACAGATTTAATAATAAGACAAACGGAATCACTCACAGAAGATGGCTTATAAAAGCTAACACTGACCTTGCAGACCTAATGTTAAAAACAATAGGGGACGAATGGGTAACAGAGCCGTTAAAAATTAAAAAACTTATGGATTTTGTAGATGATGAAAAAGTTCTTGAAGCAATCGGAGCTATAAAACATAAGAGAAAAGTTGAAGTGGCAGAGTTTGTTAAAAAACAATATGGTATTGAGATAGACCCTAATTCAATATATGATATTCAGGTAAAAAGACTTCACGCCTATAAGCGTCAGCTTTTGAATATATTCAATATTATCAATCTGTACAATGAACTGAAAGCAAATCCGGATATGGATATTGTTCCGAGAACATTTTTCTTCGGAGCAAAAGCAGCTCCTGCTTACTATCTTGCAAAACAAATAATAAAATTAATTAACTGTGTTGCAGATAAAATAAACAATGATCCTGAAATAAAAGGAAAAATTAAAGTTGTGTTCCTGCAAAACTATGGAGTAACACTTGCAGAAAAAGTTATTCCTTCAGGAGATATCAGCGAGCAAATTTCTACTGCTTCAAAAGAAGCATCAGGAACAGGAAATATGAAATTTATGATGAACGGTGCAATCACAATGGCAACTCTTGACGGAGCAAATGTTGAAATAGATCAGGCTGTGGGAAGAGAAAATATTGTGGTGTTCGGACTTACTTCTGAGCAAGTAATGGATTATTATGCTCACGGGGGATATAATGCTGTGGAAACATTTAACAGCGATCCAAGATTACAGCTTATTATAAATCAGCTTCAAAATGGTTTCTTTGGTGCAGGAGCGGAGGAATTTAATCTGATTTTAAAAAATCTTTTTGATACAAATGATGAATTTTTTGTATTCAAAGATTTTGCACCATATGTGGAAGCACAGAAAAAAGTTGATGCTCTGTACAGAGACAGAGAAAAATGGCTGAAAATGAGTTTAATCAATATAGCCAATTCAGGAATATTCTCTTCTGATAATACAATCAAGAGATATGCTGATGAAATCTGGAACATAAAACCTCATAAAGTAAATTAAAAAATTCCGACATTTTAATTTTAAAAAGCCAAAGAGGCTTGATGGAAAGGATTAACAATGGAATATATTGGTTTAAACTGGAAAGATGAATATATAAAATTTGACTCACAGGATACAGAGTATAAAGCTCCTTACGGAGCTGTACCCTGTGGGGATAAAATATTTTTTAAAATAAAAATAAATGAAAAAGCCATGCCTGAAAAAGTGATACTTCATATTTTGGAAGATAACAAGACAAATACAAATTGTCCAAAAAATGTGGAATATCCTATGGTGCTTATGGAAACAAAAACGGAGACAGATTATCTGGAATATGTATGCACAACAGATACTCCCAAAATTCCAAATCTTTTGTTCTATTATTTTGAATTGAAACTTTCCGGGGGAATTACAAAATTTTATGGGAATAATTATGATGAGCTGGGAGGAACAGGAAATGTATATGACTCGTTTCCGAAAGCCTATCAAATAACAACATATTATAAGAACAGCAGAACACCTGATTGGTTTAAAAAATCTATAATATATCAGATTTTCCCTGACAGATTTTTTAATGGAAATCCTGACGGAAAAATAAATGTTCACAGAAAAAATACTTTTATATATGGAGATTGGAATGATTTGCCTCTGTACATAAAAGGACAGAACGGAGAAATTTTAAGATGGGATTTTTTTGGTGGAAATTTTCTTGGAATTACCAAAAAACTTGATTATCTGAAAGAGCTGGGAATAAATTTGATATATCTCAATCCGATTTTTAAAGCCAGAAGCAATCACAGATATGACACGGGAGATTATAAAGAAATTGACTCAATGCTTGGAACGGAAGAGGATTTTAAAACTTTGATTGCCGAAACCAAAAAAAGAGGAATAAATATAATTCTGGACGGAGTATTTAATCATACAGGAATGGACAGCAGATATTTTAATGCCTGCAATTCATACAATTCTGTTGGAGCATACAATTCTGTGGGTTCTCCATATTATGATTGGTATACTTTTTATAAATACCCAAATGATTATGAAAGCTGGTGGGGAATAAAAGACCTGCCATGTGTAAATGAGCTGACACCTTCTTTTATGGATTATATAATAAATGATAAAGACAGTGTTGTAAATAAATGGATGCAGATGGGTATAAAAGGATGGCGTCTTGATGTGGCGGACGAACTTCCGGGAGAATTTTTAAAAGCTTTGAGAAAAAAATGTATAGAGAATGATAAAGAAGCAATTCTTTTGGGAGAAGTGTGGGAAGATGCCACAAACAAAATCAGTTACAATGTAAGAAGAGAATATATGTGCGGAGAAGAATTGGATTCTGTTACAAATTATCCTTTCAGAAATTATTTTCTTGATTATTTTTCAAATAAATTTAATACAGACAAATTGATTAAACTTTTTGAAAGAATGAAAGAGAATTATCCAAAAGAAAATTTCTATTCTCTTGTAAATATTTTGGGAACACATGATGTGCCGAGAATATTTACAATGGCTGAAAATGTGGGAAAGACAATTCAGGATATAATTTATAAAAAAGAACTTTACAGAGAAAAAGTTATGCAGAAAGGCGGACTTTTAAGAAATCTTGAGATAAAAATATTTAAACTTATTATCCTTATGCAGATGACATTTCCGGGAGTTCCTATTATATATTATGGGGACGAAGCAGGAGTTCGGGGAGGAGCAGACCCCGACAACAGAAGAACTTTTCCTTGGGGAAATGAAGATAAGGAAATTATGGCTTGGTATAAAAAACTTACCAAAGCAAGAAATGAAAACGGATTTTTTGCCACAGGATTTTTTAAACAGATATGTGTGAATGAAGATATCTATGGAATTGCCCGTTATTCTGAAAAGGGAAAAGATGTTTTCGGAAAAAATATAGAAAAGAGCTGCAAAAAATTTGCTTTTACTTTTGTAAACAGAAATCCTGTATTCCCGTTTGAAGCAGAAATAGATATACAGAATTATCCTGAAATATTTGGGGATAAGAGAAATATCTCCTTAAAATCTTTCTTTGATAATAAAGATATCAAAGCAGAGAATGGAAAAATAAAATTTACAATAGAACCTCTTGGTTGTGTAATGTTTACTGATTAGGAATAATTTAAATAAAAGAAAGAGAATGTTGCAGATTAATAAATACAATATTCTCTTTTTTATATTTCACATATTTTGAAATTATGATAGAATTTAAAATATACAATTCTGATATTTTGGAGGAAAAAAATGAGAATTTCAAAATTAAAAATAGTTATATTTTTTGTTTTTATTTTTATAATAAATGGGTGCACTGCTCTTAATCATTCAGTTCAGGTGAGTTCGTACAGCACAGGAACAGCAGGGGGAAACAGATATTTTCTTGCTCCCACAGAAGAAAAGAAAAAAGATAAAACTCTTGTTTTTCAGCTGAACGAAATAGAAAAATATACAGATATGATTCTTGCGAAAAAAGGATTTGTAAAAGTAAATAACATTAAAAATGCAGACCAGTATATTATATATGATTTTCATATTTCAGAGCCGCAGCCTTATACATATTCTTATGACGAGCCTGTATGGGACACTGTAATGCGTCCTTATACAAGATACCGAAAAATAGACGGCAGATATTATCCATATACTTATTGGGACAGAGATTATGAAGTAGTTGGATACAGAACAAAAGTGAGAACAAAAACTATATTTGTAAAAAATATTCAGCTGACAGCTTTTAATAAAAGCAGAACAAAAAATCTTTGGCAGGTAAACGGCTCTATGACTGATACAAGTTCGGATTTAAGATATGATATTCCCATTATGTTGAGAGGAATGGAAAATTATATCGGTGTTGACAGCGGACAGATAATAAATGTTGAAATTCCCGATAATGATATGGAAGTGGAACTAATGAGAAAAGGAATTATCCAGTCAAGTGCGGTTGCTCAATAGTAAAAATAACAAAAGGAGTATTTAATTATGAATGAAATTATAAATACTGAAAATTTATATAAAAATATATTAAATTTATTGAAAAATTCAAGAGAACAAGTTTTAAGAACAGTAAATTCTGCTATGGTTAAAACTTATTTTGAAATAGGAAGACTTATAGTTGAGGATGAACAAAAAGGATTTGAAAGAGCTGAATATGGGAAAAAAACTTTAAAAAATCTTTCAGTAAGATTAACAAAAGAATTTGGAAAAGGTTTTTCACAAAGAAATTTGGAGCAGATGAGGCAATTTTATTTAGTATACTCAATTTCGCAGACAGTGTCTGCGGAATTTAAACTTTCTTGGTCGCACTATCTTGTTTTGATGAGAATGGAAAATTTAAATGAAAGAAATTTTTATGAAATAGAGGCAATTAATAATAACTGGAGCTTGAGGGAGTTAAAAAGACAATTTGATTCAGCTCTTTATGAAAGGCTTATTTTAAGCAAAGAAAAAGAGAAAGTAAAAGAATTGGCTTTGAAGGGACAAATAATTGAAAAACCAAGTGATGTTGTAAAAGATCCATATATATTAGAGTTTTTAGGATTGGAAGAAAAGCCTAATTATTCTGAAAATGATTTAGAAACAGAAATAATAAATAAATTGGAAATGTTTTTACTTGAACTTGGAAAAGGTTTTACTTTTGTAGGCAGACAGGTAAAATTTACTTTTGATGAAAAACATTTTAGAGTGGATTTAGTTTTCTATAATAGAATTTTAAGATGTTTTGTATTGATAGATTTGAAAATAGGAGAGGTTACTCATCAAGATATCGGGCAGATGCAGATGTATGTAAATTATTATGACAGAGTAGTTAAACTTCCTGAAGAAAATAAAACTATCGGAATAATAATTTGCCGTGAAAAAAATGATACTCTTGTAAGAATGACTTTACCGGAAGATAATAAACAGATATTTGCAAGTAAATATGAAATGGTTCTTCCGTCAAAAGAGGAAATAAAGAAATTAATTATGGGAGACAAATAAAAACGGAGAAAATTATTTTATGAATAAATTATTTCAAATAAAAAAAAGCGGGAAAATATATTTACAGATTTATTCCAAGCTGAAAGAAAAAATTGAAAAGAAAGAGATAAAAGGGAAGCTTCCCCCTGTAAGAAAGCTGGCAGAAGAATTGGGGATAAGTCCGTCCACAGTTGTGAGGGCTTATAATGAGCTGGAAAAAGACGGATTTGTCAGCAAAAAAGAGGGTAGTGGAGTATATGTAAAATTTGAGGAGAAAAAAAATCTTTACTTAGAAGACCATATGGAGAGTGAAACTTTCAGATACGGATATTTCAATCCTGAATTTCAGATTGATTTTGCTTCGGCAACTCCCAATGAAACACTTCTGCCTGTGGAGATTTTGAAAAAAGCAATAAATCATGTGCTTGACAGAGATAAAGAATCGGCATTTCTTTATGAAGACCCACAGGGATATTATTATCTGCGTAAAACTATTTCCGAAAAACTAAAAAAGGAAGAGAACACAGATATTTCTGTAGAGAATATTCAGATAGTTTCGGGAGCGCAGCAGGGGATAGATATTATTTCGGAGGCTGTTTTGTACCCAAATGATATTGTTGTTGTGGAAGAGCCTACTTACAGAGGGGCAAAAGAGAGTTTTAAAAAAGCCGGATGCAGAGTGCTTGAAGTTTCCATGCAGAAAGACGGCTTCTCTCTTCGGGAGCTTGAAAAAATATTGTATACCGGAAAAATCAAACTTTTTTATACTATGACAAATTTTCAAAATCCCACAGGAATTTCTTTGAGCAGAGAAAAAAAAGAGAAACTCTTAAAACTGGCGGAAAAATATGATTTTTACATATTGGAAGATGATGGTTTGTCAAATCTTTATTTTGGGCAGAAAAAGCCTGTTTCTCTGAAAAGTATGGATACAAATCAGAGAGTGATTTATATAAAAAGCTATTCAAAAATATTTATGCCGGGTTTAAGACTGGCTTATACAGCTGTTCCCGATAAATTTGTATACAGCATAAGGAACAAAAAATTTTCTGCCGATATCTGTCATTCTGCTCTTAACCAGAGAGCTTTTCAGTATCTTTTGGAAAACGGAGACTGGGATATTCATATGGAAAAAGCCAGAACTCTGTTTAAAGAAAAGCAGAAAATAATGTACCGATGTCTTAAAAAAATAAAAGATATCAAGTTTAAAAAGCCTGAGGGAGGATTGTGTTTTTGGATAGAACTTCCCGAAAGTATTTCCAGCAGAGCTGTGTATCTTAATATGCTTTCAAAAGGTGTGGGAATATTGCCGGGAATTGTATTTTCGGAAAATAAAAATAATTTTGTAAGAATAAGTTTTGCTCAATGTGAAAAGAGAGAAATAGAAGAGGGAATAAAAATTTTGGGCGAAG
>UQXM01000049.1 GCA_900545035.1 uncultured Fusobacterium sp.
GGAACACTTCGTTTCCGTATTGCCGGCGTTCGAACTCTATCTCTTCCCAAAGGTATGGCAAGTATTCCCGCTGCAATTATTCCTGTTGTAAGAATTATAGGCAGTATTTTTTTCATTGATTATTCCTCACATTTTTATTTTTTTAAACCTTAAATACAGTTTACATTTTTAACTGTTTTCTGTCAAATCAGAAAGTATATTTGAATCCCATATAATAATTTCTTTCTGCGGCAGGGTCATATTCAAAGTGGTCTGTTACAAAATCCACATCTTCATAGTATTTTCTGTCAAACAGATTGTTTATACCTGCATAAATATCCAGTCCGTTTTCAAATGCGTATCTTGCTCTGATATTTGTTACAGTATGAGAATTTACTTGTCCCCCTTGATTTTGGTTATTTACATAAATTCCGCTCATATATACTATTTCTCCGGATACAGAAAAATTATCTGTAACAGCATAATCAGCACCTAAGTTAAATTTATGTTCCGGAACATTTGCAACTTTATTTCCCGAAACATCAATTCCCTTTACTTTTCCGTCTTTTATTTCCGCATTTATATATGAATAAGCTTGTGAAAGTGTCAGTTTGTCAAAATATTGTTCTGTTTTAAGCTCGAAACCAATTCTTTCTGTTTTTCCAAGATTATAGTTTGTAATCCATGCAGGAGGCATTCCTTTTGCCATATCCTGTGTAATTTCATCTTTTGTTGCTGTATAGAATACAGAAGCATTTACAGAAGTTATTCCCACATAGTCAGATAATCCGATTTCAAAATTATCATATGTTTCTGACTTTAAATCATTTAAATAATACTGACTTGTTTTTTCATCTTTGTTAGTCAGCAGTGCAGGAGGAGGAGATGTAAATCCTTTTTCATATCTTATATAAGTTTTTCCTGTATCAGAATAAAGCCAATTTGCTGATAATTCATAAGCGAAATTATCTTCGTGAGAAGAAACTGAAATAGGAGGATCGTTTTTGCCGCTTGTTCTGGTTGTGGCTCTTTCTACATTATAATTTGCTCTTTCATATCTTATTCCCTGAGCAAACTCAAAGTTTTTCCACACATAGTTATTCATTGCATATGCACTTATTGTTTCTTTTTCTAAATCATTAGTGGTAATTGAATGACTTAAGTTTCCCATAAAAGTTTCAGTATCAGCAAATCTTCTAGCTTTATTATTAATGTAGTCTGCACCAAAAATAAAACTGCTGCCATCTCCATATGAATATCTGAATTTTGGTTTAAATCCCCATTTTTTATCTTGAAATTCTGCTGATTGAGCCATGTAAAATTGCTTGCCCATTATTTCACCAACAATTGTTTTACTGGCTATATCCATAGTTGTTTTTTGATAAAAGCTGGTTAAATTAAAATCAAGATTATCCGATAATTTATTATTGTATGTCAAAACATATTCATCTTTATTTGTTTCTGTGTTGTTATATTCTCCTGCTTTAAGACCTGATTGTGTTCTGTCCTGCTCCACCTGTTCTCTTGTAAGCATATTAGGATAAGTTTCTTCAGCTTCGTATCTGCTGTATTTAAAACTTAAATCTTGCTTGTCGTTAATTTTGTATCTTACATTTCCTGTAAAATTGTCGGAATTTGATGTATCCTCATCTCTGTATCCGTTTCTGTCAATATTTGTATAGGAAACATTTACATCAAAATTTCCGAAGCTCTGCCCCAAAGCAAAATTTGATTTTTTATTTGCATAAGAGCCATACTCAGTACCTCCGTTCAGCCTGAAACCTGTTCCTTTTTTTGTGATAATATTTACAACTCCTCCTGATGTTCCCGAACCGTAAAGAACAGAACCTCCTCCCGGCAGAACTTCTATTCTTTCGATATCATCCGGAGAAATTGTATTAATAGGAGTTGCTGACATTGATGTATCAAGAGAGTTCATCTGTACTCCGTCAACAAGTACCTGTACATTTTGTTTGGCTTTATCTCCCTGTCCTCTAAGGTCGATGATATAATCTTTTCCCTGTCTTACAATATTTACAGCAGGAATATCTTTCAATACTTCCTCAACAGTTTTGTAATTTTTTGCTTCAATTTCTTTGGCCGTTACTAAAGTTGGATTGCTGGCTGTTTTTCTAAGCTCTGTTTCAAATCCTGTTGTTGAATAAACCACAGTTTTGTCAAGACTGACAATCTGTTCCCCATAAGCTGATGCAGCAAGAACTGCCCAAAGCATAATAATTTTTTTCTTGTTCATGTATTCCCCTTTCGTAATAAAAAAACTAAAGTTTATTTATGAAAAATTTTTTCAAGGATATAAATTATAATATCACTTGATAAATTATTTCCCCAGAATACTCCGTCTTTTGTAAGAGTATATGAATTTTCATCTTCTGTAAGAAGATTTTTGTTTTCATAATCTTTCATTTTTTCTGCAAAATATTTATATTCCTCTTCTGACAAAATTTCTTTTACAGATTTTTTTGGAACGACAGGAAACTGCATAATTCCTGAAAGCTTCGAAAATTTTGTGTGATAATTTGTTTCTTTGGAATAGAAAGCCATATCTTTGCTCATTCTGTAAACTCCCATTCCCTGAACATTTCCTCCTGCTCCTGCACCTATTGGGAAAGTATCTCCTCCTGTGTTTCTCACTTTGATATATTGATAATTATCTCCGCTGTTTTTTGCAATTTTTGTTAATTCAAGAATGTGATAATTGTTTTCTCTCAGCATTTCATCTGCAAAATGCTGGAACAGAAGATAATCTTTTTTCATATCTGCTTCCATTTTCACTTTTTCAGCTTCAATATCTTTTGAAAGTTTAGAGCCGTTGTGTACCATTAAAGAATAAAAACTTGCACTGCTTAGTTCCAGTTCTTTTACAATTCTTGCATCTTCCACCACTTCTTCGAGTGTTTGGTCAGGGAAATTATAAATAATATCAACACACACATCTCCCTTGAAAACAGATTTTAATTTTTTCAGTCTTTCTATAACCTCTTCTTTTCCATAAGTTCTGTTGTAGAATTTTCTTCCTCTGTCAGAGAAAGTTTGTATTCCGATGCTCAGTCTGTTTACTCCGTATTTCATCATTACGGCAAGTTTTTCTTCCGAAAGATTATGCAGAGTTGTTTCAAATGTAAATTCATAATTTTCACTCAAAGTTACATTTTCCTGTATGCTTTTTAAGATTATTTCAAGCTGTTGAGGTTTATAAACAGTAGGTGTTCCTCCGCCGAAAAATATTACATCAAAAACACTTTTTTTAAAATAATTTGTTTTTCCGTATTTTGTAAATTCATCAGCAATATATTGTGCATAGGAATCCAAACTTCCGTCTATCTGTTTTCTGTTCAGATTGCAGAAAGAACAAATTTTATCACAGTAAGGTGTATGTACATATATAGCTTTTTTTCTGCTGTCAGGGTCTTTTTCCAGCATAAGTTCAAACATCTCTTTATCTGCTTTTTCCCCCTGAATATATTTATTTACAAGACTGCTGCTGTCGTGATGAGATTTTAATCTCTTGTCAAACAGTGTTAAATTATTAAGCATATATCCTCCTAAACTAATTTTTGTTTTTTATCAGTGCCATTATTTTATTATTTTGTTTTTTACTTGTCAAGACAAAAAATAAATTATTTAAATTTTTTGATTATCAAAATAATTAATAAAAAAAATTAAGATATTTTATTATCGAGATTTCCGGCTGAATACATTTGATAAAAAATTCCTTTTTTTCTCATCAGTTCAGAAAAATTTCCCGTTTCTGCAATTCCGTTTTTATCAAGCACCACAATTTTATCAAAGTTTTTTATTGTATTCAGCCTGTGAGCTATTGAAATTATTATTTTATTGTGAAATTGTGTTAAAATATTTTCCATAATATTTTTTTCCAAAATATTGTCAAGAGCAGATGTTCCTTCATCAAGGAGAATGACATCAGGATTTTTCAAAAAAATTCTGGCTATTGAAATTCTTTGTTTTTGACCGGAACTTAAATTTACTCCTCCCTCTCCGAGAATTGTATTTTCTTTATGTATAAGATTTTGAACTGTTTCATCAAGACATGAAAAAGAAAGAGCATTTTTAATATCCTCTGCCGAGCTTTCTTTTTTTACAGCTTTCAGATTTTCCAAAAGGGTATCGTTCATAAGAGATTCTTTTTGGTCAGCTGCCGCAATTTTTTCTAAAAGGGTGTTTCTTTTTAAATTATTTATACACTGTCCGTTTACAAATATTTTTCCGTTTTCGGCAGCAAAAGTTTTTTTCAGAAGAGAAAATACAGTTGTTTTTCCTGCTCCGCTTTCTCCCACAAGAGCCACTTTTTCACCTTTTTTTATTTCTAAAGAAATATTTTTTAAAATCTTTTTTTCTCCAAAAGAAAAACTTAGATTTTCTATTTTTATATTTTCAATTTTTTCATTCAGATTGACTGTACCGTCTTTTTCATCAGGGATATTTATTATTTCAAAAAATCTTGTAATTCCAGTTGCTCCTCTCTGAAAAACATCAATAAGTCCCATTAGCCTTAAAAGATAAATTCTGAATCTGTTTGTCAGGAGAATAAAGCTGACGATAATTCCAAAGCTTACTTCTCCTTTGATGTGCATATATCCTCCAGCAAAAATAACAATAAGCTGTGTTATTTGATTGTAAAAATTTATTCCCGACATAAGAGCGGAAGTATTGAAGATATTCTTTTTTTCTGCTGAAAGTACAGCTTTGTTTTTCTGTGAAAGTTTTTCAAAACTGTCTTTTTCCAAAAGATTTTCTTTGATAAAAAATATTGTTTTCAATGTATCGTGTATTCCAGAAGTAAGAACAGAAATCTTTGTTCTTGTATCAAAATATCCCTGTTTCAGTTTCTTGTTTTGTATTATTGTAAAATACAAAGCAAAAGGAAGAGGGAGCATAATAAGAGCAGTAAGTTTTAAATCAAAATTAATCATAAGGATAAATGCTCCTGCGATTGAAAGAACAGAAAAAAGAAAATCTTCAAGTCCTCTGTATAAAAGAGCCGAAACATTTTCCAAGTCGGTTACAGCTCTGGAAATAATATCTCCGCTCTGTCTTTCCATAAAAAATCTGTCAGGCTGATTTAAAATTTTTGAAAATAAATCTTCTCTCATCAAAAATTTTATTTTATTACCCATAAGCTGTCCTCTTGAACCGGAATAAAGAGATATTCCCAAACGAAGAAGATATACAGCAAAAAGGACAGCAGAGAAAATCAAAAATTTATGAATGTCTTTCTGCGGAATTGCCGTATCAATAAGATTCTGTACCAAAACAGGTCCGTATAAATCAAGAATTGTTACAAAAAAACTTGCTGACAGAAAAGATATCAGCAGTCTTTTTTCTGTGAGATAGTATTGGCATATTTTTTTTAACATAATAATCTCCCGTAAAAAATTTATTGATTATAATTTTGCAGAAGCCATTATATATTTTTTTATTTTTTAAGTCAATATTATTTTTTTCACAAATAATTTGATTTTTTAAATAAATTGCAATATAATAAAAAATATTTTTAGAAAATTTTGAAAAACGGAGAGTGAAAATGAAAATACTGATTACATATTCATCAAAAACGGGAAACACAAAAAAAGTAGCGGAAGCGATAAAATCACAGATACCTCAGGCTGATATTTTTTCTGTTTCGGAAATACAAAATATGGAGAAAATAGAAAAATATGATTTGATTTTTATAGGAGGCTGGATTGACAAAGGTACATTTGATGCAGGAGCACTTAAAACAGCAGAACTGATAAGAAACAAAAAAACTGCATATTTTTTCACATTGGGAGCTTATCCTGATTCAGATCATGCAAAAGATTGTGTTAAAAATATTGACACACTTCTTGAAAAAAATTCAAACGAAATTATGGGAAGGTTTTTCTGTCAGGGAGCAATAGACCCTCAGTTGATAAAATATCTTTCATCACTTCCTCAAGGACATATTATGTCCCCAAATGCAGAGAGAATAAAAAGGTGGAAAGACGCTGCTTCTCATCCGAATGCAGATGATTTGGAAAATGCAAAAATTTTTGCCAAAACAGTTATTAATATTTAAAATATCGTAAAAATAAAATTCTCTGAATTAATTTTTCAGAGAATTTTATTATATTATAACCTTTAATCATTCATACATTTTGAAGAAGATTTATTTCTTTCAATACATTCTTTTCCCCATTGTTTCATTACATCTAATACCGGAATAAGAGTTTTTCCGTAATCTGTCAGAGAATATTCTACTTTTGGAGGAATTATCGGATATACAGTTCTTTTTATCAATCCAGTTTCTTCCAGTTCTCTAAGCTGCTGTGTCAGCATTTTGGGAGTTGCCTGAGGTATTAATTTTCTAAGTTCGTTGTATCTTAAAATATTATTCATCAGATGCCATAAAATAATGGTCTTGTATTTTCCGCCTATAAATTCCAAAGTGGCTTCTATGGGACAGTTATATATTTTCTGCTTCATATTGTTTCGTCTCTCCTTTACAGTATCATTTTGGATACTATAATACAGAAAAGTGCATTCTTTACAAAAAGAAATTTTGTGATAAAATTATAACATAACAAAAACGGAATTGCAATTTCACTATAAATTATATAAATAAGGTGGTTAAAATGGATTTTTTGAATTTGATTGAAAAAAGATATTCGTGCAGAAATTTTTTGGAAAAAGAAATTGAAAAAGAGAAAATTAATAAAATTTTGGAATGTGGAAGAATAGCTCCCACTGCCTGCAATATGCAGCCACAGAGAATTTTTGTTTTAAATAAAAAAGAAACTCTAGAAAAAATAAAATGTGCTGTAAATATTTATAATGCTCCTCTTGCTTTGGTTGTCTGCGGAGATAAAAATAATGTGTGGGTCAGACCTTTTGACAAGAAAAATACATTGGATATTGATACATCAATAGTTACTTCCTATATGATGGCAGAGGCTTTTTCTTTGGGAATAAACAGTGTATGGATTTGTTATTTTGACCCGCTGAAAGTAAAAACAATTCTCGATATTCCTGAAAATTTTGAGATAATAAGTATTCTGGCTTTAGGATATTCTGCTGAAAAAATTTCTTCATCTGACAGATATCTTAAAGAAAGAGTTCCTCTTACAGAAACAGTATTCTTAAAATAAAAATATAAAAATAAAAGGGACTGTTGCAATTTTATAAATGTAACAGTCCTAATTTTATTTTTTATAAATTGTTAAAACTTTCCAAACATTCTTTGATAAGTTCTTTTTTCTCATTTCTCGGTACATACACAGAAAATATCTCTTTTTCGTCCTCTCCGAAAAATTTAATCGAACAGCTTTTTCTTCCGAACATAATATCATTTACAATAAAAATTTCTTTTATGGCAGAAACAGTTAGATGTCCTCCTATTGATGAGTTTGTATCGTGAAAATTTAAAAATCCGTGTGCATAAAATCCTTTTGGGAATTTATCTTTTATTTCCAAAACAAAGTTTGGCGTTACCACAAGAAGAAAAACTTTTTCCCAGTCTCCGAGTATTTTAAAAAGTTCATCGATTTTTTCCACAGAATATTTTTTTACAGAAGGAGCATTCCTCAAGACTTCTATATAAGAAATTCCCAGATTTTTTCCTATCTCTGATAAAGATATTTTTTCATTGTTTTCCAGCATATTTTGAATTTTTTCTTTCATAACATCTCCTTTTCATTGTTTTGTGTAAAAGAAAAACAGGACTGTTTAACTAATGCCTGTTTTTCTTTTTTAAGTTATGTAGGATTGACTAAAAAAATTTAGAATAAAGGATGAAATTTTTATTCTATGAGCATACTTATAGTATCATATTAAATTTTGTATGTCAAATTATTTTAAAAATAAATTTTTTGTGCTTGACATATTAAAAAAATGATAGTATTATTTACCAGAGAAAAATTTTAAAAAATTGATTATTATAAAGAGGGGGATTTAAAATTATGATGTATTATTTAAAAGTTGGAGGACCATTAATGTGGATTTTGTTCGGGCTTTCTATTTGCTCAACAGCAATCATTATAGAAAGGCTTGTATTTTTCTTTCGTAAAGAAAAATCGTTGAGCAAGGATTTTAAATCAAATATAATTCTTTCCGTATCATCAGATGATATGTGCAGAGCTCTTGAAATTTGTGAAAGGGAAAAAAATACTGTGGGGTGTACGGTAAAATGTTTTCTTACAAGATGTAACAAAAACGGGGATTTTCATCATTTTGACCAGCTTGTAAAAGAGATAGGAATGGAAGAAATCGGTCCTCTTGAAAAAAGGCTGCATCTTCTTGCAATTATAGGATATATTGCTCCTATGATAGGACTTCTTGGTACGGTTACGGGAATGATTGATGCATTCAGAAATCTTTCAACATTTGGAGCAGGAGATCCGAGCCTTGTAGCCGACGGAATATCCAAAGCACTTCTTACTACGGCAGCGGGACTTTCAATTGCTATTCCTGCAATAGTGGTTTATAACTTATTAAATAAAAAAATTGAAGATATAGAAGAAAATATTGATAAAGTAACAACAAATGTTATCAATATTATCAGACAGAATTAGGAGAGGATTATGGCAAGATACAGAAAAAAAAGAAAAATAATGGCTCTTGACCTGACTCCTCTTATTGATGTGGTATTTCTTCTTTTAATATTTTTTATGGTATCAACTACTTTTAATAAGTACGGGAAAATTGATATTGACCTGCCTTCATCGGTAATTACTGACAAAGCAAACGAAACAAAGGTTGAAATAGTAATTGATAAAAACGAAAAATATTTTGCTGTAGTTCATGGAAAAACTATGGAAATCGATATTGATAATTTGGGGGAACTTCTTTCAGGGGTAAAAGAGGTATCGATTACAGGAGATAAAAATTTGAAATATCAAGTAGTTATGGACACTATTACAAAAGTAAAACAGCAGGGTGTTGAAAACTTGGGAATAAATTTTTATGAATAGGAGCTGACAGCAGATGACAAAATATTTTTTAGCTGCTCTTTTTATTCACGGACTTTTATTTTTGAGTTTCAATAAAAATAAAACTTTGGGAAATCCGGAAATTTTTGTAAAAAAAAATATTCCTATTTCATATAATACAGTAAGTGCAGAACAGAGAATTGACGGTATGAATAAAACAAAGAAGAATGAAATAAAAGAGGAAATATCCGAAACAAAAATAGAAACTCCCGAAAAAATTCAGAAAACAGAGCCGGAAATAAAAAGTAAAATCAGCAATAATAAAGAAAAAAAATCAGAAAAAAAGAAGCAGATAAAAAAATCTGAAAAAAATAAAAATATTGAAAAAAATAATATGCAAAAAACAAATGCTGATGATATATTTACAAAAAATGAAAACTTTACGATAAATTCTGACGGAACATATACGGCAGTATCCTCAAAGGGAATAAATTTTGAAATTATAAGTCAGACAGATCCTGATTATCCAAAACAGGCAGAGGTTATAAGGTATAATAAAACTGTAACTGTGGAAGTAAGATTTCTTGTAGATTTGAACGGAAATATTGAAGATGTGAAAATTTTAAAATCACATGAAAAATTTGGATTTGATAGAGAAGTTCTTTCCGCTTTAAAAAAATGGAAATTTAAACCTATTGAATATAAAGGAAGAAAAATAAAAGTTTATTTTACCAAAGAATTTGTTTTTACTCCAAAATTATAAGAAGAGGGGAAGTTCCCCCTCTTCTTTATTTTTTGTTATTTCTAAGCATAGCTTCTATTTTGATAGGAAGTCCGAACAGATTGATAAATCCTTCGGCATCTTTCTGATTGTACACACTGTCTTCTTCAAATGTAGAGAAATCTTCTGAATAAAGAGAATATTCTGATTCCATTCCGTTAAGAACAATATTTCCTTTATAAAGTTTTAAATTTACAGTTCCTGTTACAAACTCCTGAGTTTCATCAACGAAAGCCGAAAGAGCTTGTCTGTATTTTGTAAACCACTGTCCGTTATAAATAAGTTTTGCCATATCGTGAGAAAGTTTCATTTTTGCTTGAAGAGAATCTCTGTCAACACAAAGTCTTTCCAGTTCTTCATGGGCAAAATATAATATTGTTCCTCCCGGAGTTTCATAGACTCCACGAGATTTCATTCCCACAAGACGATTTTCAACAAGGTCAATTACACCTACTCCATGTTTTGCTCCGATTTCATTTAATTTATTGATAAGAGTTACTCCGTCAAGAGTTTCGCCGTTCAGTTTTACAGGAACACCTTTCACAAATTCTATTGAAATATATTCAGGTGTATCAGAAGCTTTTTCCAAAGGAAGAACCCATTGAAGAACATTTTCATAATCAGGAGAGTTGCTTGGGCTTTCCAGTTCCTGTCCTTCATGGCTTATGTGGAAAAGATTTTCGTCTCTGCTGTATGTAACAGTTTCTTTAAAAGGAAGTTCTATTCCGTGAGATTTTAAATAATTGATTTCCTGTGTACGAGATTTTATATCCCAGATACGCCAAGGAGCTATTATTTTCATGTTAGGTGCAAGAGCTTTTATTCCAAGTTCAAATCTTACTTGGTCATTTCCTTTTCCTGTTGCACCGTGAACAATATATTTTGCTCCCTCAAGTTCTGCAATTTCTACAAGAGCTTTTGCAATTACAGGTCTTGCTATTGATGTTCCTAAAAGATATGTATTTTCATATTTTGCTCCCGATTTAATCATAGGAAAAATATAATCGTTTACAAGTTCGGATTTTTTATCAACTGCATAGAATTTTGCCGCTCCTATTTTATATGCTTTTTCTTCCACAGCTTTGAAATCATCTTTCTGTCCCACATCAACTGCCACAGCTATTACATCAAAATTGTAATTTTCCTGCAGCCACGGAATGATAACAGATGTATCAAGTCCTCCCGAATATGCTAAAACCACTTTTTCTTTCATTTTAATTCCTCCTCTAAAAATAAAATCCTGATATTTAAATATATAATCTCTCAAAATATAAATTTCAATTTAATTTGCTATTCTGCAAAATATTTGCTGATTAATTTATCATAAGTTCCGTTTTCTTTTAAAACTTTTAAAGCTTTGTTAATATCATCTGCAAGAGCTTTGTTGTCTTTTCCCACAGCAATTGCATATTCCTCTTTTGCTACATCTGTATTGATAAGAGCAAGTTCAGGATTTTGTTTTGCATAATTTTTGGCAGGTTCTGAATCAAGCACAACAGCATCAACTTTTCCTGCTTTCAGAGCCATAATAGCTTCTCCTGTTCCGTTGTATCTGTGCACTTTTACTCCTTCTATTTCACTTACTGCGATATCTCCTGTGTATCCAAGAACAACTCCCACATCATGTCCTGAAAGATTGTTGAAAGAATCAACAGCAGGTTTTTCTTTTTGAACAAGAATCATTTGATTTGATGTATAATATGTTTCAGAGAAATTTACAAATTTCTTTCTGTCCTCTGTAGTACTCATTCCTGCAATAATCACATCAAGTTTTTTAGACTGCAGAGCAGGAAGAAGTCCGTCAAAAGATATGTTTTTCCATTCAACTTTTTTTCCAAGTTCATCAGCCAAAGCTTCCATAAGCTCTACATCAAATCCTACAATTTTTCCGTTTTCCAGATATTCAAAAGGCTGAAATTCTGCATTTGTTCCTACATAAAGAACTTTTGAAACCTCTTTAGCATATGCTCCCGCAGCACCAAATAACATCATTAACAATACAACAGCTTTAAATAATAATTTTTTCATAAAAATTCCTCCTTAAAATTTAAAAAATAAAAATTTATAAAAAAACAGACCGATTTTTTAATGTCGGTCTGTTTTAATAAACAATTATATAATTATACTATGACTGTGAACTGTACAGAATTTTTGATATTTCAGACAAAGTTAAATGTACAGTTATATTTTTATATT
>UQXM01000050.1 GCA_900545035.1 uncultured Fusobacterium sp.
CTTGGGGCGTCGCCAAGCGGTAAGGCAACGGACTTTGACTCCGTTATGCGTTGGTTCGAATCCAGCCGCCCCAGCCAACACAAAAAACTTAAGCTCTCTTTTTAAGAGAGCTTTTTTTAATTTATTCCGAACTCTTTTGGATATTTTATCACTCCGCTGATATTTATGTTTTCTTCATTTAATTTACAAACCATAAAATTCTCTTTAGGTACATCAAAAGGAGCCGTTATTCCAAATCTATCTGCTGCTGCATATCCCATTTTAGGATAATATTTTTCACTTCCCAAAACTATTGAATATCCGTAACCCAACTTTTCTGCAATTTTATGTCCTTCTTTTATTAAAGCGGTTCCTATGCCTTTATTTTGATACTGCGGCAAAACAGATAACGGAGCTAATACCAAAACTTTATTATCATTTATTTTTGCTTCTGTAAACATAATATGTCCTGCTATTTTTCCTTCTATCTCTGCCACTAAAGAAAGTTCAGGAATATAAGCTTCTCCTTTTCTCAATTCATTCACTAAATCCTGTTCATTTCCATCTGCATGTTCAGAACTTTCAAAAGCTTTTTTTACCAATGAATAAATAAATTCATAATCAGTTAATTTTTCTTTTCTTATTATCATAATCTCCTCTTTTTTTCTTTACAGTAAAATATTTGTAAAAAAAATAAAGGGACTGTTACATTTATAAAATTTTATTTTTTATAAGTCTGCAGCAGCCCTTTCACTTTTTATTTTTATATATTATTCTGTTATCTTTTGAAGAAGTACAACACAGTATGCTTTTATTCCCTCTTCATTTCCTGTAAATCCAAGTTTTTCTTCAGTCGTAGCCTTAACACTTACATTTTCCATTTCAGTATCAAGAATTTTAGCTATTGAAATTCTCATCTCATTAAGATAATCTTTCAGTTTCGGCTTCTGTGCCACAATTATTGAATCAAGATTTCCTATCTGATAACCTTTTCCTCTCATTAAATCATTTACTTTGGCAAGTAGAATTCTGCTGTCTATTCCTTCATACTGCATATCTGTATCAGGAAAATGCTGTCCTATATCTCCGAGAGCCAATGCCCCCAGAATTGCATCCATTACAGCATGAATAAGCACATCACCGTCAGAGTGTCCCAACACACCTTTTTCATGTGGAATTTCCACTCCGCCCAAAACAAGTTTTCTTCCTTCGACAAGTTTGTGAACATCATAACCATTTCCTATTCTCATCATAGCTAATTCCACTCCTTATAAATATCGTTATAGAAATCTAATATTTCCTCCTTTGTTGCTGTTGAAGTTCCTATTTTTCCTACCACAACTCCCGCTGCTGTATTGGCAATTCTTGCTGCTTCTTCCCAAGTTGCTCCTGCAGCTTTTGAAAGAGTGTAAACCGATATCACTGTATCTCCTGCTCCTGTAACATCGTATACCTCTTTTGCAAATGTAGGAATATTTATAACACTGTCCTCTGTATAAATGCTTACTCCCTCTTCGCTTCTTGTAAGAAGAAGATTGTCAAGTTGAAGATTATCTCTCAAAGTTTTTCCCACAATATCTATATCTGTTTTCTTTGGAAGCTTTGCAGATTCATAAGCTTCTTTTCTGTTCGGAGTCATTGAAGAAGCTCTGAAATAGTTCATAATATTTGACGGTTTAGGGTCAACTGTAACTATCTTGTTGTATTTTCTGGCAAGTTTTATTATCTCTTTGGCAACTCTCTCTGTAAGAACTCCTTTGTCATAATCGGAAAGAATAATTGCATCTATATTTTCAATATTTTTTTTCAGATTATCAAGAATAGAGTCCTCCAAAATCTCGTTGATATTTGTAGGGTCTTCCCAGTCTATTCTAAGAAGCTGCTGATTTCCTCCCAGAACTCTTCTTTTTACAATAGTCGGTCTGTCTTCACTTCTTATAACTCCCTCTGCATTCACTCCAAGAAGTTTCAGAGATTTTTTCAGTCTGTCCCCGTCTGTATCATCTCCGATTACTCCGTAGCAGAAAGTTTTTACTCCAAGAGTTGCAAGGTTGTTGATAACATTTCCCGCTCCCCCAAGAACAAATCTTTCCTCTTTGACGGAAACGACAGGAACAGGAGCTTCAGGAGATATTCTGTCCACAGTTCCTATAATATAATCATCGAGCATCAAATCTCCCACAACAGCCATTCTAACTTTTCTGAAATTAGAGATGATTTCAACAAGTCTTTCTTTATTCATTTTGCCTCCAAAAATATATTCTGATTTTTATTTTTTATTTTCAACCATAATTTTCCAATTATATTTTACTAGTATTTAGACATAATATCAAGATACTTTCCCCTTTTATTTTATTCAACACCGTAAAATGTATTCATTCCTGTATCTGAAAATCCTCCGTCTTTTACAATATCGACCTTGAGCCTTATATACAAATCTGTTGCTTCTCTTCTTTTGGAACTGTTTCTGAATAATGCTCCCATCACAGGCACCGAAGATACAAAAGGAATGCTGCTTTCTGAATTTTGAATTATGCCTTTTTTAAGTCCTCCGATAAATACCGTGTCCCCGTCTTTCATTCTTACAGTTGTTTCAAGATTTCTGGAAACTTTTGAACCTCCCATTCCGTTGTATTCGTTTCCCTCTTCGTCCTCTTCCTCTATATAATTCTGCATTTTAAAATCACTGGTTTCAAGACTGATGTTCAGCACAACATACCCGTCTTTCAAAATTTCCGGAACAACATTCAGTATAATTCCCGCCTCTTTAAAAATAGGTGTGTATGTTGTTTTGCTGTTTTCGTCATTTTCTACTTTTTCCTGCCCGATAATTCTCTCCTCTGTTATACGAAAACTTCCCTCTTTTCCGTTTGTGGTTACGATTGAGGGAATGGCACTTATTGTTAAATCCTGTGTCCCCTGCAGAAGCGAAAAACTCATCTCCAACAAATCTTCATCTCCGTTAAAATTTCTCACCAGACTGAAAACCGATGAATAAAGAGAACTTATTCCAGTTACGGAAGAATTTGACAAAATTCCCCCGCTTATGCTGTTATTTTTCTTGGTTTCTCCATTGTTTGTATACAGCCAGTTAAATCCCAAATCTTCAAAAAGATTGTCTGTTACATCTAAAATTTGTGCAGTTATCCTCACCTGTTTGTTATGGCTGTCGAGATTTTCCAGAGATTTTTTAATTTCATAAACCTTATCTCTTTTTCCGCTTATATAAATTATCCCTTTTTTAGAATTGGCTGAAAATTTTACTCCCTCTCTCAGAGTTTCATCAAAAATATTTTCAGGACTGAAAGTTTCCACATCACTGAATTTTATTTTTTCTATTATAAAATCTCTTGCTGAATTTTCTTCCTTATAATCTTCTCCGTCAAAATTTTTATTTTTATCTGAAAACTCTCTGTCTTTTTCAAGAAAAATTACAGTTGTATTATTATGCTTATCAACATTAATAAATTCTCCCTCAATCATGTATCCCTCTTTTTCTGCACGGATAAAATATGCACCATAGGGAATATTTTCAAAACGAAAGCTTCCTTCTTTTCCTGAAAAACACGGCTTTGAATAATTATCAAGAAGAGTTATTTTTGCTCCGCTCAAAGCTTTTTTGTATTCAGATGAAAAAATTTTTCCTGTAATATCTCCCCGTCCCTCTTTATTAACAGCTCTCGGGGAAATAAAAATATATCCCTCTCTCTGCTCTGTTTTCCATTCGTGAGTTTCACAAAGCATCATAAGAATTTTTTCAAGAGAACTTCCCGCACTCATATACAGTTCAATTTTTTTGCCGGAGATACTTTCTTCTGCTCCGATATCCACATTTCCCTCTTTTGAAAGGTAAAAAACAAAATCCGAAAGAGTCATATCCACTGCATTGATTTCATTTTTATATATTATTTTTCCCAAATCTTGAGAATTTATATTTTTCTCTGCTCCCAAAATCATAATATTTAAAAACAGAAATAAAATCAAAAGTTTAATCTTTTTTCTCAAATTTTTCACCTGCCCCATTTTCCCCTTTCAGATTGAATATCATTCTGTTTTTTTCATTTTTTATATCTGTAAGAATTAATTTTTCCTCATTTAAAAATATTTTATATTCATTCTTATGAACAATAATAATTTTTTTGTCAGCGAGATAATATCTCTGTGTTTTCCCCAAAATACGAAAATAAAATATCCCCCTGTTTTTTCCAGCCGAAATATATTTTACAAGCTTTATGGTATTATTATCAGATACAAAAATATCTTTTTCTCTTGTATTTTTATTTATATTTTCATCTTTTAAAATATTTATTTTTCCCGAAGAAGAAAAACGCAATATAAGATTGTCCCCAAATTTTTCAATCTCAACACTTTCTTTCATTATATTAATATCCTGCTCCGTGTCTTTTACAAATTGAAAAATATCTTTCTCACCCCCCGAAACTGTATAAGGAACACAAAACTCCCCCTCTTCCTCCCTGCTTCTTCCTATTTCTTTTATCTCAATATTGTTTTTCCTCATAAAACTGTTCAGATATTTTTGAAACTCTCCTGCTGAACCAAAGCTCCTTTGTTTTTCGGAAAAAATTCTGTTTTCTTCTGTCAGTTTTTCTTTTTGTGATTTTAATTTCTCAATATTTTTTTCAGTAATCTTTTCCTTTAATGTTATATTCTCAATTCTCTTTTCTTTCATTTCAATATTATGTATATTATCAATAATAATTTCTGACGGAACTATTACAAGGTAATAAAAAATCAGCAGAAATACAAAAAAATATACAATTTTTTTATGTTCTGAAAATATTTCTCCCATATCTACACCCTCAATTCTAAAAGAAATTCAAAACTGTTTTCTCTCTGTATAATATAATCATATTTTACAGAGCTGATATTTTTTTCCTGTTCCAAAATTTCCGAAAAATCAAAAAGAGAGTTTTCATCACAAGCTCTTCCCTGTATATTAAAAAATCCCTTTTCATAATAGATTTTTTCAGCTGTGATATTTTCGGGCATAAGTTTTAAAACTTTCAAAATTTTTTCACTGAAAAGCTCTCTTTCTGCAAGGAATTTTTCATTTTCCGTTTTAAGATTTTCAATCTCCTGTGTAAATCTGTCCTCTTCAAATTTTACAGTATTCAGATTTTCCTCTGCAATAACTGTTTTTTTATCAAGCTCTGTAATTTTATCTTCCAAAACAGAGTTGTAAAAATAAAGTCCGGCAGAAACAGCAGCTGTAAAAACCATTATCCCTGCACCTTTTTTATTTATTGAAAAACTATTTTCTCTTTTTAAAATAGTATCATAATCATCTATTACAAAATGATTTTCTTCGTCTAAAAAAATCTCTCCTGCCTTGATTTTATTTTTAAGAAAAAACTCAATGAGATTTTCCACAAAATCCCTGTCCAAAATATAAATGATAAATTTATTACTGTTCGTATACATAAAATATTTTATAAAATAATCATCTAAATTTTCTTCATTTAAAAATATTTTTGTTTCATACTCTATAAATTTTTCTGTTTTTTCCGGAGGTATTTCATCATTTTCTGTTTCCGTTTCAAAAGTTTTAAAATATTCGCTGCCGATAAAAATATCCACACAGGAAAAACTTTTAAGTTTTTTAATATAAAGTTCCAGATATTTGAGAGAACTGTTCCCCTCGTTTTCTATTGTCTGAAAAACTGCATTCTCTTCAAAAATAACAGTTTCATCAGAAGAAAAAACTATTTTTCCTCTTTTTTTATCTAAAAATTTATCAGATATTTTTTTAATAAAGTTCAACATTAAGCACCTCAAGTTTACAGCTTTTCATAATACTGATATCTGTATTTTCTCTTTTTGGAAAAACCACTTTAATCTGCCCCTCAATCTCCATATTATATTTTCTGCCTCCCAAATCAAAATCTTCAATACAGATATCTTTCCAAATTTTCCTGAAAAAAATTATCGCTTCCTGTTCTTTAATTGAAGATAAGTCAGGATTTTCTGCAATAAAATCTCTGAAATCAAAACCATTTTCCTTGGAAAAATATTTTTCCTGCTTTCCTGTGATAATCTTATAAATTTCATATCCTCTCTCTGACAAAGGAAAATCTTCATAATTTTCAGTCCACATAAGTTTTCCGTTTTTTTCTGTAAAATACCAAATAATATCGCGGATATTCTTTTCGGAAATTTCTTTCTCAATATTAAAAATTGTTTCTTTAAAAAGGACTTCCAAAAAAGCTTCTTTATTTTTTCTGGAAATTATATCTCTGCTGTCTGTTCTCAAGGATATTTCCCCCGAAAGCATAAGAGAAGAAGTGAACACAGCCCAGCTGACAAAGGAGATTATTATAATTATAAAAGCTGTAAGCCCTCCTTTATTTTTGTCTGTATACATATTCTTCCTCTCTGTTTTTGTACATTATCTTTAATTTTACAAAATCATTTTCTCTGAAAAATTTCCCGCTGACATTTTCGAGAACAATATCATCTTTCTGTTCTTCCATATCTGTGGAAGTGTATCTTCTCAGCTCTCTGTCTGAAAAATAATAGATAATTTTTTTATCTTTTACTTTTCCTTCCTGATAAATTTTGTAGAGAGCTTCCCCCTTTTTTCCGCCGTCTAAAATATTTATCTCATAGGCACTGTCCAGCTCTCTGTTTATATTTTCCATAATAAACAGAAAATTCCGCCCGTATCTTGCCTCATTTACAGCTGTGTTTTTTATCTCAATACTGTTTTTTACAACAGGAGCTGTCATACTCACAAAAAGAGAGATTATTCCCAAAGCCGCTGCTGTTTCCAGCATTAAAAAACCTTTTTTCTTTTTTGAATTTTTTTTATTATTGTTCATAGTCATATAAATTTCCTGTAAGAACTTTTTGTATCTCCCTGATTTTTCCTGTATATCTGTCTCCCAGTTTCAGCTTAAACACCCGAACTTTTCCAAACTCTTTTTCTGTTCCGCTTTCCTCTTCCAGAAAAAATATTTTTTTCTCTGAAATCTCTATTTCACCATAAGAAAGATATTGTATATTTCTTAAAACAGTAATCTCTCCGCCGCCGTTTTTCAGGACAGCAGTTTTTTGTTTTTTATCAAATTCCAAAAAATATTTTGCTGAAAGTCTGTCTTTTCCGGCAAGATTTATCAGAATATTTTCAATATTTCCCGCTGTTTTACTAATCTCATATTCAGTTCTCAAATTTTGTACTATTTTTATATTTTTGTTCATAAGCATAATCATGGGAAAAATTATTACACTGAAAACTCCCATAACCACAATGAGTTCTGTAAAAATAAAACCTTTCTTCTTCATAAAATTCATAAAAAGCTCCAAAATATTATTCCCAGCGAAATAAAAGGAGCAAAAGGAATTTCTGTTTCTCTTTTTATTTTTCCCAAAAGAAGCAGAGGGAGCATACACACAAGAGCTGCTGTAAAAATTGTATTGTATAAAATTATAAGATTATAAATCCCTGAATATTCCAGAAAAAATCCTGCTGCCCCCATAAGTTTTATATCTCCGAAACCTATCACATCTTTTTTCAGCAAATCACTTACATAGCCGTAAATAAGAATAAAAATTATCGGAAACACTCCCATTCCTATAAAACTCTTTTCAAAATCTCCGCCTAAAAATATTATTTTTACAATTCCCAAAAGAATAATAATGAGATTGAAAATATCGGAAATAATTTTTTCTTTCAGATCTTTTACGCTGATAAAAATAAGAACAGCATAAAAAATAAAATCTATAACTCTGTCCATTTTTCCCCGTCTAAAGTATAATCTTTTGTCGTATCATCTTTAGGTTTAACCCATATTTTTATTCCGTCAGATTTTGAATTCTTTGTATCAGGGTCTGCTGTTGTAAAAATTACTTCCCCTCCTCTTACAATCTCTCCATCTTCTGCAGCTCTGCTTCCGCCGATTTCAACTGTAAGCTCTGTATCTCCCTCTTTAAAAAGTGATTTTGAATTATTTGAAAGATATTCTTCCAATTTTTCCATATCTGTTTTTCCTATAACATTTGGTGTTTCCATAAAAGGTTTTCCCTCTTCAAGATAATACATCTCCGAAGCTGTTCTCAGACTTTCCAAAAGAGATTTTACTTTTACCTCTTTTGCCTTTGCTGTGTAATCCATAACTTTCGGTGTGATAAAACTTGAAAGTATACCGATTATTCCCAATACCACCAATACTTCAATAAGTGAAAATCCTCTGTTTCTTTTCATAAATACCCCTCCCTGTAAAAATTATTTTGTAATTTTAAATTTCTTCCATCATCTGAAATATCGGCATATAAATTCCCAAGAAAACCGTACCTATAATAATCCCCATTATTATAATCAGCACAGGCTCCAAAAATTTTATCCACATATCCGTCTGTTGTCTGAAATTTTCATTTTTTCTCTGTGAAATAAGCTCCAAAACTTCAACCAGTTCTCCGGCCTCCTCTCCTGCCTGAATAAGCTCCGTTTCCAGTTTTGAAAAAATTCCCATATTTTTAAAAACAGCATAAACCGTATTCCCTTTTCTCAAATCGTTTTCTGCTGTTTCCAGTTTTTCGGCAAAATATTTATGTCTTGTTTCATCTCTTATAAGATGTATACTCTCTGTTATTGTTATTCCTGAATTTAAAAGCATTGAAAGAATTTCTGCAAAAGTTATGATAAAAACTGTATCTGTTATATTTTTTACAAATTTTATTTTTAAAAGAAAATTAAAAAATCTCTCCCTGTTATTTTCTTTCTTAAAAAATATCACAGCGGAAAAAATAAAAAATAAAATTCCTGCTGTTATATACAAAAAATTTTCTGTATACCATATTATTCCTCTTGTGATAAGAGGAAGTTCTTTTTTATTGGTTTCTATTATTTTTATAAAATCAGGAAGAATAAATCCCCCCAGAAAAAGCACAAGGAAAACAACAGCGGCAGCTACTACGGCAGGATATGTCATTATCCTTTTTACCTCTCTTTTCCGTCTGTCGTTTTCCTTTATTCTTTTCTCTATATTCTCAAATGCCCTGTAAATATTTCCCGACTCTTCTCCTGATTTGATTATCATAAAATCTGTATTTTTAAGAGGAAGTCCGCTGTTTTTAAATATTTCATAAATACTTTTTCCCTCTTTCATGGATATTTTCATTCTGTCAGTATATATTTTCAAATTAGGATTTTCTTCCAGAATTTCTGTTATTTTAAAAAATGAGTATCCGTTTTTTACAAACATACGGCTCTCTGTAAAAAGATTTATAATATCTTCCGTTCCTGCTTTCTTTGACAAAAAAGGAATTTTTAAAATTTTTTCAGGAAATATCCCCGAATTTTTTAAATTCTTTCTTATTTCTTCTCTGTCTGTTCCCTTTTTTATTCCCAGTTTTGCTCTGCCGTTTTTTGAATATCCTGTATAAAAATATATGTTTAACATTCCCTTATAAGCTCGTCGAGAGATGTTATTCCCAAAACGGCTTTTTCCATTCCGTTTAAAACAAGAGAAGTCATTCCCTCACGAATCCCCTCTTTTTCAATCTCTCTTGCTGAGCTTCCTCTCTCTATTTCTTCCATAATTTTTTCACTGATATATAAAAATTCTCCTATCATAGTACGCCCTGCATACCCTGTAAAACTGCATTTTTCACAGCCTGAATGAGTATAAAATTTTTGATTTTTGTAATCTTCCGGATTAAGCCCAAGAAGTTTTAATTTATAAGAAGCATTTTCGTCAAGAATTTTGCAGTGTGGACACAGATTTCTCACAAGCCTCTGATTTTGTATTCCCTTTATTCCCGCAGAAATAATGTAAGGCTCCACTCCCAAATCTATAAGTCTTTTTATTGTGCTGCTGCTTGTCCCTGTGTGAATTGTGGAAATTACCATATGCCCGGTAAGAGATGCACGAAGAGCTGTTTCGGCAGTTTCCTTGTCCCTTATCTCTCCCACCATAATAATATCGGCGTCCTGTCTTAATATTCCTTTCAAAACTTTTGAAAAAGTAAGACCTATATCCTCACGGCACTGTATCTGATTTACTCCCTCAATGCTGTACTCCACAGGATTTTCTATTGTTGTAATATTCACGCTCTCTTTGTTAAGCTCTTTCAAAACTCCGTACATAGATGTTGTTTTTCCGCTTCCCATAGGACCTGTGAAAAGTATCATTCCGTTTTTTCGTTTTAATATATCAAAAAGTTTTTCATAATATTTTCTGTCAAAACCAAGCTCTACCATAGATTTTTCCGCACAGGCTCTGTCCAATATTCTGATAACTATTTTTTCTCCGTGATATGCAGGAATTATTCCCACACGAAAATCTATCTCTCTTCCCTGATACACAATTTTAAATCTTCCGTCCTGCGGAACTCTTCTCTCTGTAATATCAAGTCCGCACATTATCTTTATCTTGGAAACTATCGGCGGATAATATTCAATATTCAGCTCTTCCCCTTTTATCAATATTCCGTCTATTCTGTATCTCACTCTGAAATATTCTGAAAAAGGCTCAATATGGATATCACTGCTCTTTCTCTCAAGCCCTGCCGTAATCATTCTGTCCAAAAATTTTTCGACATCAGACTTTCCTTTTCCTTTATCTATGGAAAATTCACTTTTTTCTCCATAAAAAAAAGATGATTTCCTATTTGACTTCTCAAATCTTAAATCATCTGTTTTAATCATTCCTGCAGACAGCCCTTTCATAAGTATCTCCTTCTGATGCACCACAGCTATAATGGAATATCTTTTTCCATTGACAGTATTTTGAAATTATCTTTTTTTTCTTCCGTTGAAAATCTGATAATGTATCTCTGTTTTACCATTGTGCCTCTTACAGTAAGCTCTGTTTTAACAGTTTCCTGCAAAGGCAGTTTTTCATTTTCTCCCTGTCCGAAAATAACAGAGGAAAAAATAAATAATAAGAAAAATATAAAAATCTCAATAAATTTTATTCTTTTTTCCAACCTTCTCTCAGCTCGTTTTCTTCTTGTTTGTAATGGTAATCAGTAATTTTGCTGTAATGAATATCCCCCGCACTTTTGTTCTTGTATATATTTATTCTGAGTATCCTGCTCTGCTGAAAGTTGTAAAACGCAACTCTGTATTTTGCAGTATCAGAATATCCGAAAATATACACAGAAAAAGATTTTGAAAGATTTCCGTTAATTGTTGTGTGAAAGTCTATTTTTCTTTGTGTCTGCCTGTCATAAGGCGTTGCATAAGAAAGTTTTTCAGGAAGATTTTTTATTTCAAACACTTCCTCATTTTTCATATCTTTCACAGTAACCGTTTTGGCTGAATAATCAAAATATATGCTGTAAGATTTTTTGGAAGCCATGGATTTTGAGGCATATTTCTGAACAACAGTTTCCAGAATATTTACCGCTCTCTGAATATCTTTCTGTTCATTTATATCCCTATATCTGATAAAAATAAAAGAGAGTATTACTGCTCCTAAAGCTGTTAAAATTAATGTTTCTGCAAGTGCAATCCCTCTGTTTCTTTTTTCCATGTCAATTTCCATTAATATATATACCTCTTTTTTAAGGATTTGTAAA
>UQXM01000051.1 GCA_900545035.1 uncultured Fusobacterium sp.
GGTATAAAGGAATACCTTATTTTAATGTAATTGATTTTTAATTACCAAAATGATTATAAGATAAGATTTGAAACTTTAAGAGATATTTATATAAGAGTCCTTTTTGATGTTCATTCTTTTGAATCTTCTCAGGAAAAATTGGAGGGAATTTTTCAATCTAAGCTTCCTTTTTATATTATAGGAGGAGTTGAAGGAAAAACTATTTGTCAAGAAAATAAAATTAAAATAATGACTAAAGAGATAGTAGAAAATCCTGGATTATATTATTATTTAGGAATAGATGAAATTTTAGATTGTAAGAGATTAAAGGAAATATTAAGATAAAATCAATATTAAACTATAACAAAAAATTTTTATAAAAAAATAAGAGGCGTTGCACCTCTTATTTTTTTGATTTTAAAGTGGAATAAAAAACAGTTCCCAGAATAATAATTCCTCCAAAAATAACTTTCAAGTCAGGAATTTCATGTATTAAAATTCCTGCCAGAATTATTCCGTACAGAGGTTCAAGACATGTAATAATTCCTGCTGTCTGAGTTTTTACATACTTCATTCCTCCAATAAACATTGTGTGAGGAAGAGCTGTAAAAAGAGTTCCTAAAAGTATTGTCAGGAAAATATTTGAAAGAGAGATTACAGGCTGCATTATAAAATAACAAGGCAAAAGAAAAACAGCTGCCATGCTCTGCTCACAGAAAGCAATCATTGCTCCGCTGTAATCAGCTGTAAATTTTCTGTTCAGCACAGATAAAAAGGCATAAGTAAATCCTGAAAGTATTCCAAGAAGTGCTCCTATTGTCATCTCATTTCCAAATTCAAATTCGGGAACTACAAAAAATATTCCTATAAATGTAACAACAGCAGTAACAATATCGGAAATTTGCAGTTTTTCTTTAAAGAAATAAGGTTCAATAAAAGTGGCAAACACAGGGAAAGTTGAAAATGTCAAAAGTCCTATTGCCACAGTGGAAAGTTTTATGGATTCATAGAATGTTGTCCAGTGTACAGCAAGTAAAAATCCCAGCAGAATAAATGAAAAAAAATGTTTTCTGTTTTTTAATTTTGTATCTTTTTTCATAATTTTCATATAGGAAAAAATTGAAACAGATGATGATATAAGTCTTCCCAGAACTAAGATAGTGCTCGGAAGAGTAATAAGTTTTCCAAAAACTCCCGTAAGTCCGAAAAGCAGCACAGCAAAATGTATCTGCATAAGACTGCGGCTTTTATTGTCAAGCATAATACCTGCCCCCCTAAAATATAAATTGTATTCAGTATATAGGATTTTATATCATAAAAGGAATGAAGTCAATAGGCAGAAGAAAAGATAATTTTGTATGATTGCATAAAAATAGAATATCAGTTATAATCTAAAGTATATGCGGGAGAATATTTTTGGAGAGGAGCGGAAAAATGCTTACAAGTAAATCTGTGGAGTTGTTAAAATTTTTATTAAGCAGAAGAGAAAAAGTACTTTTGAAAGAGCTGGCTGAGCATTTTGAACTCAGTGAAAGAAGTATCAGATATGAAGCAGAAAAAATAATAGAAGAAACTGAAAAAGAAAAATTTAAATTTTATCTCAATAAAGGGGAATGTTGGATAGAAAATTATGATTTTCTTGAAAAATTTTTGGAAAATAATACAGGGTATGTACCTTCTCCAAAAGAAAGAGAATTGTATATATTTTTAAAAATATGTTTTGAAAGGGTTATAAATCAGACTATTATTTCAGATGAATTGGAGATAAGCAAAAGTACAATAAAAACTCATCTTCGTGATATAAGAAAGACTCTTGAGATTTATAATTTGGAACTGGAACTTCTTCCTAAAAAAGGGCTGATTGTAAATGGAGAGGAGGAACAGCTTCGTCAATGTGCTTTAAAGGCTGTATATCTTTCTAAAAAACAAAAAAGCAGATTTTTGGACGATGTGATTTCAGGATATCTGAAAAATATTGACGAAGAGGGGCTGAAACTTTTTATTAATTATTGTCAGAAGCTTATGGATAAAATAATTTCCGATGAAGCTTATGAAATTATTTTAAGATATCTTACTATGGTTGTATACTTTAACAGAAAAGGATATGTGATAAAATCCATAAAAAATGAGAATTTTCTGAAAGGAACAAAGGAATATGAATCTGTTCAGAAATCCAAAGCACTTCTTGAGGGATATTATGAACTTGAACTTTCAGAAGCGGAATATCTGAAGATAACAGATTATTTTCTGGGAAGTCATACATATAATATTTCATACTCATATTATGAAAATTGGGTTGAAATTGAGATAATAGTCAGAAATTTTATAGAAAAAGTAAATAAAGAGCTTGATGTTGATGTTTCTAACGATGAAACTCTTATTCTTGGGCTTGTAAATCATATTAAACCTACAATTTACAGGATAAAAAATGGGATAGAACTTGAAAATACAATATATGAAGAGGTGGCGGAAAGTTATCCGAAACTTTTTTCTCTTGTAAAGAGCAGTGTGGGAGAGCTTGAAAAATTTATAAACAATAAATTTACAAATGATGAAATTGCATTTATAACAATTCATTTTAAGGCGGCTATTGACAGAAATGCCAAGAAAAAAAGAGAAAAAACAAAAGTTCTTATTGTCTGCGGTTCAGGATACGGAAGTTCAAGACTTCTTGCTCAGCAGGTAAAAGATATTTACAGAGTGGAAATTGTTGATACAATACCAAGATATTTATTGGAAAAAGTAAATAAAAGAAAAGATATCGATGTTATTTTAACGACAGTTCCCATTGAAAACTTTAAAACTGACAGACAAATAATTAAAGTAAGTCCTCTTCTGACAAAAGAGGATATGCAGAAACTGGATAATTATCCTATTCCGAGGGACAGTAAAAAAATATTGTTTTCAGAGCTTATAAATGTCATTGAAAAAAATACTGGGGAAAAAGCTTCGGAAAAACTTATAACAGGATTAAAAAATTTCCTTGATACAAGACTGATAGATGATATTTTTCATAAAAAAATTACAATTTTTGACCTGTTGTCAGAGCAGAGAATTAAGCTCAAAGGAAAAGCAAAAAATTGGAAAGAAGCTATAACAGAAGCAGGAGAACTGCTTTTGAAAGACGGATGTATAGAAAATGAATATATTGGGGATATGATAAAAGTTGTTGAAGAATTCGGAAGCTACATTATGCTTGTTCCCAATGTGATTTTTCCTCATGCAAAAGCCAGAAGCAAAGTAAAAAAGACAGGTTTTTCAATAGTTATGTATGATGAGAAAATAGATTTTATAGACGGACAGAAAATAGATATGGTAATATCTTTTTGTTCTAAAGATGAAAGGGAGCATTTGGACGGGTTGATAAGTATCATCGATAAAATTGAAGAAAATAGTCTGAAAGAAAAAATAATGAGAAGCAGAAACGGCAGAGAGGTAATAAAATATTTCATAGATTAGAAAAGAGAGTTTAACAGCTCTCTTTTTTTTATGAATAAAATAAAATCTTTAATATTTTTTATAAATAAAATATAATAAAATTGAACAAAGTGAAAGGAGATGAAGGGAAATGTTAAAAAAAGTCTTAGAAAACAGAGTTAATATAGTTGACAGAGTACAGAACTGGGAAGAAGCAGTAAGAGTTGCAGCAAAACCTCTTACAGCAGATATGTCAGTTACAAATCAATATGTGGAAGCTATGATAAATAATATAAAAAAATTCGGAACATATATAGTTGTAGCACCAAAGGTGGCAATGCCTCATTCAAGACCGGAGGACGGAGTAAATAAAAATTGTCTTGCTCTTTTAAAAATAAATGAGGGTGTGTTTTTCGGAGATGAAGATGAGAAAGTATATCTTATTTTTGTTCTCGGAGCAGTGGACAGCAATTCTCATATAGAAACTTTGACACAGCTTATGGATGTAATAGATGACGAAGAAAAAATAGACGCTCTTGCGGAAGCGGAATCTGTAAATGAAATTTTGGAAATAATTTAATAAAATAAATAAAAAATATAAAGGATATTTTAAGGAGGAAGAAAAATGATAAAAATTTTAACAGTATGCGGAAACGGAATAGGAAGCAGCTTAATGTGTGCAATGAAAATTGAAGAAATTTGTAAAGAAGAGGGAATACAAGCAGAAGTGGCATCTTCTGACTTCAACTCTGTTGCAGGAAAAGGAGCAGACCTTATTGTTACAGTAAAACAGCTTGCAGACCAATTAAAAGATTATAATGTTGCAGAAATCAGAAGTTATACTAACAAGAAAAAAATAAAAGAAGATGTTTTGGACAGAATTAAAGAACTTGTAAAATAATAAAAATATAAAAAATAAAATTATTTAAACTTGAAGGAGGAAAAATTATGAACTTATTAAAAATTATTGCTAATGATATTTTGACAAGTCCGGCTTTTCTGATGGGGCTTATATCGTTATTCGGACTTCTTGCTCTGAAAAAACCTTTTAACAAACTTATCACAGGAACATTAAAACCAATTTTAGGATATATAATGCTTGGAGCGGGAGCAGGATTTATAGTAACAAATCTTGACCCTCTTGGAAAAATGATAGAACATGGATTCGGAATTACCGGAGTTGTGCCAAACAACGAAGCTATAACTTCAATAGCTCAAAACCTTCTTGGTAAAGAAACAATGTTTATTCTTGTAACAGGACTTGTAATAAATATAATAATTGCGAGAGTTACTAAATATAAATATATATTCCTTACAGGACATCACAGCTTCTTTATGGCTTGTATGTTTTCGGCAGTATTATCTACTTCAGGATTAAAAGGCGGAATGTTAATCCTTGTTGGAGGATTTATTCTTGGAGCATGGTCAGCAATATCTCCTAGCATCGGACAAAAATATACAGACCTTGTAACTGATGATGACGGAATTGCAATGGGACACTTTGGTTCTCTTGGATATTATTTATCTGCTTTCATCGGTTCAAAAGTAGGAAACAAAGAAGACAGTACAGAAGATATTGTTATTCCTGAAAAAGTAAACTTCTTGAGAGACAGTACGATTTCAACAGCAATTACAATGATAGTATTCTATTTGGTGGCAGCTATTGCAGCAGGTCCTGAATATGTTCAGACAAATCTTTCAAACGGAACTAACTATATAGTATTTGCACTTACTTCAGCTTTAAGTTTCGCTGTTGGAGTTACAATAGTATATAACGGTGTAAGAATGATATTATCAGAACTTATTCCGGCATTCCAAGGGGTTTCTCAAAAACTTATCCCTAATGCAATTCCGGCAGTTGACTGTGCAGTATTCTTTACATATGCACCAAATGCAGTACTTATCGGATTCATCTCTTCATTTATCGGTGGAGTAATCGGAATGTTAATTCTTGGAGCAGCAGGAGCAGTACTTATTATCCCTGGACTTGTACCTCACTTCTTCTGCGGAGCAACAGCAGGAATTTACGGAAATGCAACTGGAGGAAAAAGAGGAGCTATTATTGGTTCATTTATAAACGGACTTTTACTGGCTTTCTTACCGGCAGCACTTCTTCCTGTACTTGGAAGCATAGGATTCCAAAATACAACATTCGGAGATTTTGACTTTGCAGTACTTGGAATATTAATAGGTAAAGCGGTGGAAAATGTAGGAGAGATAGGGGTTTACGGAATAATTGCAATACTTCTTGTAATTCTTATTGTTCCTAACTTCATCAAAACAAAATCTCATGTTATAAATGCTAAAGATGAATATTAATTTTCTGGCTTGTTTAAATTAGCAGAAAGGAAAAAATATGAAAAAAATACTTTGTGTGGGACATTCAGCATATGATATAACTTATCTTATGTCTGACTTCCCTATAGAAAACAGAAAATATAAAGCAGAGGACAGAATAATGGTAAGCGGCGGACCTGCAGGGAACGCTTCTTATCTTTTGGGAAAATACGGAGAGCAGGTTTCATATATAACTACTTTGGGAAATGATGTTTACGGACATGAAATTTTAAATGATTTGGAAGAAGTGGGAGTAGATACAAAAAATATAATTGTAAGAGATGAAATTACAACTCCGTGCAGTATAATAATTGCTAACAGAAGCAATGGGTCAAGGACAATTATAAATTACAGAGAAGAGAAAAAAATTGACGGTGTGGAATTTAAATATAAAAATAAACCGGAAATAATTCTTTTTGACGGACATGAGTTGGAACTTGCCTTACAGGCTGCAGAAAAATTTCCTGAAGCAGTAAAAGTTCTTGATGCAGGAACATACAAAGAGGGAACAAGAATTTTGGGAGAAATAGTTGATTATCTTGTATGTTCTGAAGATTTTGCAAGAGATTACTGCGGGCTGGAAAAAATAGAGGAAAAAGATTTTGTCTTTGTTTTAAATAAACTGAAAGAGCTTAATAAAAATACAATAATAGTTACACTTGGGGAAAGAGGCTCTATAATGGAAAAAGACGGAAAAGTTGAAAGATTTAAGGCTTTCAAGGCAAAAGCTGTGGATACAACAGGTGCCGGAGATATATTTCATGGAGCATTTGTATACGGACTCAGCAATAATTTTTCCATTGAAAAAAATATAGAGTTTGCTTCTGCCTGTGCTTCACTTTCTGTGGAAAAACTTGGAGGAAGAAATTCCATTCCAGAAATAAAAGATGTATTAGAGAGAATAAAAAGAGGTTAATAATAATGAAAAAATATAATTTTAAAGATTTAGGATTAGAAAATACAAGAGAGATGTTCAGAAGAGCAAATGAAAACGGATATTCAATTCCTGCATTTAACTTCTGCAACATGGAGCAGCTTCAAGCAATTCTTACAGCTTGTGTGGAAGCTGAAAGCGATGTTATTCTTCAAATTTCAGCAAGTGCAAGAAAATATATCGGAAAAGAAACTCTTCCTTTGATGATTAAAGGAGCAATAAACGAAATCAGAGAACAGGGTTCAAAAATTTCTGTGGCATTAAATCTTGACCATGGAAAAGAGATTGATATGATTAAAGACTGTCTTGATTATGGTTTTTCATCAGTAATGATAGACGCTTCAAAATATGATTTTGAAAAAAATATAGAGATCACAAAATCTGTTGTGGAAATGGCAAAGGAATACGGAGCTTCTGTTGAGGGAGAAATCGGAGTAATAAGCGGGACAGAGGATGAACATACAGCAGATGACAGTCATTTTACAAAACCTGCTGAGGCAGTTGAGTTCATTGAAAGAACAGGAGTTGACTCTCTGGCAATAGCAATAGGTACAGCTCACGGAGCTCATAAATTTAAACCGGGAGAAGATCCTAAATTAAGACTTGATATTTTGGAAGCTATAAAAGAAAAAATAGGAAATTTCCCAATAGTTCTTCATGGTTCTTCATCAGTTCCTCAGGATTTTGTAAAAAGATTCAGAGAGTTTGGCGGAGAAATAAAAGATGCTATAGGTATTCCTGACGAAGAGCTTAGAAAAGCTTCAAAATCAACTGTTACAAAAATAAATGTGGATACAGACGGAAGACTTGTTTTCACAAGTTCTCTTAGACAAAATCTTGCAGAAAATCCAAAAGAAATGGATTTGAAAAAGATTTTGGAATATCCGAGAGAAGAAATGAAAGAGTTTTACAAGAAAAAAATAAATTCTGTATTTAAAACTAAATAAAAAATAAATAATATTTTTTAATAACTCCGGTGCCTGTGCATCGGAGTTATTTTGCTTGAAAAAATAAAAAAAGTGAGGTATCCTTATAGCAAGAAAAACAGTTTTGAAATATGGAGATTTGAGGAGGAACAAATGAAAAGAAGATTATCGTCAACAGACCCGCTTTTGAAAAAAGCTTTATTTTTATTTATATTCAGTCTGTTTTTACAGATACCTCTTATGTTTATAAAAGGGATTGTCAATGAAAGAGAGACATTGTACAGTGAAACAAATTACTCCATAGGAAAAGAATGGGGGAAGTATCAAGAGATAGCAGGACCTTTTTTGGTGATTCCTTATGACGACGGTTATGTTGAAGTAAGCTATGACGATAACGGAAAAAGGATAGAACAGAAAAAATACAAAGAAAATTATTATATAGTTCTTCCGGACAAACTGGAAACAAAAGCTGTCTTAAAAGATGAAGTGCGTAAAAGAGGCATTTACAAAGCTACTGTTTATACAGGAGAAGTAAATATAAAAGGGAAATTTTCAAATCTTAAAAAGTCTATTCCGGCAAATATAAATCCGTATAACAGAATGTACATTGCAATGGGAATCTCAGATATAAAATCTATACTTAAAGTAAACAGTTTTAAGGCAGGAGAAAATCTTCAAGATGTAGAGCTTGTTTCGGGAACAGGAGTAAGCAGAATTTCTCAACTTGCCAACGGAATATCGGGAGAATTTCAAGACAGCGGAATATACTCTGCTGATGAAATTCCTTTTGAAATAAATCTTGTATTGAGAGGAAGCGAAGGAATGAGTATTCTTCCGTTTGGAAAAGAAAATCATTTTAAAATATCTTCTTCTTGGAACAGTCCAAATTTTTACGGAATGCTTCCGAGCAGCAGAGAGATAAATGAAAACGGTTTTAGTGCAGAATGGAATATTTCTCATCTTGTGAGAAATTATGATCAAGATTTTTCGGCAGGACTTTCTGTTGATTTGTCAGAAGGGAAAGCAGGAGTAAATTTTTATGAAGGAATTACTCACTACAGACAGGTGGTGAGAGCTTCAAAATATGGAGTGCTGTTTATAATGCTGAGCCTTTTGATAGTTTATCTTTTTGAAATTTCAAGCAGAAAAATAACTTACTATATTCAATACGGAGTGGTGGGATTTTCTCTGGCACTTTTCTATCTGCTTTTGCTTTCTTTGAGTGAACATTTAAATTTCGGTTATGCCTATTCAATATCTGTTCTGGCAGTGGTAATACCAAATTCATTGTATATAAAAAGTGTTACACAAAATAAAAAATACGGACTCGGAATGTTGGTATTTCTTTCGGGAGTATATGCAGTGCTTTATTCGATATTGCAGATGGAAGAGTATGCACTTGTTACGGGAACAGCTCTTATAATGACAGTTCTTTATGTGATGATGTACCTTACAAGAAATCTTGATAGTTTTTATAAAAACGAAACAGAGGAAAAAAATTAACAGTATCATAAAAATAAAACGGAGGCAGAATTATGGAAAACAAGAGAAAGATAATGAACGGATTTATTCTTTTAAACAGTATTGAATGTGATTTTGAAAAAATAAAATCAAATCTTAAAAAAGATTGGAATATAGATGTTTCACACGAAAAAATAGAAAAAGGAACTCTTGCATTTGATATTGGAGAAAATCTTTTGGCTCTTTCTTTTATTCCTGTCCCTGTTCCCAATGAAGAAGCAGAAAAAAATGCTGTGAACAATTATCTTTGGCACAACGGAGCGGAGGAAACAAAAAAACATACAGCACAGATAATAGCAGCTGTTATGGGTGATAATCCTTATTCTGTGGGAATATATTTTAACAAACTTGTATCAAGTGTTTTGAAACTTTCCAATGCAATAGGAATATATAAATACCCTACAGTTTTGTCTGCGGAAGAATATATTGAAGCGGCGGGATATCTCAACGAAGGAGAACTTCCCATTGCCAACATGATTTACATAGGACTTTACAATTCTGAAAAAGGTATGTGCGGTTATACAGAGGGAATGGAATTTTTCGGAAAAAAAGAGATAGAAGTTCTTGATACAAATATAGATCCTTTTGATTTATATAATTTTATTTATGACATATCTTTTTATGTACTGAGCAATGATGTGGAACTGAAAGACGGAGAAACAATAGGATTTTCTGAAGAACAGAAGCTTCCTATCACGATTTCAGAAGGAGTTTCTGTTGAAGGAGAAAGTATAAAAATATCTTATAATATTTTGGAAAATTAAAATATAAAAGAGCAGCTGTTTTTGAGAAGCTGCTCTTTTACTTTAAAATATTTTATCTTAATGAAAATAAAATCTGGTCGCCCGGAAGAAGTTCCAAAGAACCGCTCGGTGTCAGATATTTATCATCACGCTTTACAGATACAATGTGCATTGTTGCAGAAAGATGCAGATCTTTTATCTTCTTGTTTGCATATTCTGAATTTCTTGTAATATGAAGTTTTTTAACGGCAAGTTCTTCCAGTTCGTCAACTTCCACTTCTTCGTCTTCATTTCTGCTGTTTTCTTCCAAAAGACCCAGATATTTTGCTACATATTTCAGGGACATTCCCTGAAGAATTACCGAAAATACAACCATATAGAAAATCATGTTAAACATCATCTGTGCATTTTCAAGATTTTCGCTTACAGCAAACATTGAAAAAATAATCGGAACAGCACCTTTAAGTCCTGCCCATGAAATAAAGAATTTTTCTTTTCCTGTAAGCTTAAAAGGAATAAGCACAAGATACACCACTATAAATCTTCCCACAATAATAACAAGTATTGCCAAAATACTTCCTTTTATAATAACGGAAAGAAGCTGAGACGGAAATACCAGAAGACCCAAAAGAATAAACATTGTTATCTGCATAAGCCATGAGATAACTCTCATATTTCTCATAAAATTTATTCTGTATTCAAATCTTTCATTTCCTATAAACATTCCCATTATATATATGGCTAAAAATCCGTTTCCTTTTAAAATAGTTGTCAGGGAAAAACATATAAACAGGAATGAAACTATATGAAGAATCATAAATTCTTCTCTTTTTATCTGCATAATTCTGCTTGCCGGAATTGTGATTTTACCAAACAAAGCTCCCATAGCAAGTCCAAGGACAATTTGTCTTATAAGAAAAATTATTCCCTGAAAAATATGCATATCTCCTGCAGAAGCTTTATACATTGACAGGAAGAAAAGGATAAGAGCATATGCCATCGGGTCGTTGCTTCCTGATTCTATTTCAATAATTGTTCTTGTTCTCTTTTTCAGTTTTGATTCTCCAAGAATTGACATTACCGCAGCCGCATCTGTGGAAGATACAAATGAACCGAAAATAAGAGATTCCATAAGCGAGAAATCTGTCAGAAAATAAGTAAACAGTGCCGCTATCACAGCTGTAAAAAACACTCCCAGTGTGGCGAGTATTCCGCTTGGATAAAGTGCCGACAGAGCATCAATTTTTTTGGTTTCCAGTGCTCCTGAAAACAGAATAAATAAAAGGGCAAAGTTTCCTACATTTTGAGCTGTTGTAAAATCATCAAAATATATTCCGCCAATCCCCTCAGACCCGGCAGCTATTCCGACGAACAAAAACATAATCAGCAGAGGAACCTGCACAGTTCTTGCAAGTCTTATAGAACACAGGCTGAAAAAAAGTAAAATACCACAGATAAGAATTTTGTATTCCATTTGATAACTCAACTCCTCCTAAAGTTTTATACTTTAATAATAACATAAATTCACTGTACAACTAAATAAAAAAATTATATTTTTCAATTTTTTTACATATAAAAAATAACATTGACTAATCAGTCATTTTGTATTATACTAATTAAATATCTTATTTAAATAATTATTTATAATAATAAGGAACGG